>JANXYJ010000123.1 GCA_025350105.1 Terriglobia bacterium
TCTATTGGCTGTATACTCTGTTGATCGCGTTTGGCGCGGGCTTTGTCTTGATTCCCCGCATGCCGTTGTTGAAGGTCATTCTCTTTTCACAAGTCGCCAACGGCGTGTTGCTGCCGTTCGTGTTGTTCTATATGCTGGTGCTGATCAATCGCAAACGCATCATGCAGGAATACACCAATAATATTTGGCAAAACATCGTAGCGTGGTCCACGGCAATTGTGATGGTGGCGCTGACGGCGGTGTTGGTATGGCAGACAGTGCGGGGTTAACGTGGAATGGTTAAGGTGGAAAGTACCTGATGACGGAATTTACGTGCAATATCTGCGGATCACAATGTTCTGTGGCGGAGTTGGAATGGGAAACTCCCAGTTGTTTAGGCTGCGGCTCCAATATTCGCCTGCGGGCCATCATGGCCATGCTGTCACGCGAGTTATTCGGCAAAATTATTCCCTTGCCTGACTTCCCCGTGATGCGCAATATCAAGGGCTTTGGACTCAGCGATCATCCGGGCTATGCAATTCCCTTGGCCGAGAAGTTCGACTACGTGAACACGTACTACGACCGCGAACCCTTTCTGGATATCACGGCGGTTCATCCTGATTTATACGGGACCTATGATTTCATCCTTTCGAGCGATGTTCTGGAGCACGTGCCCATGCCCGTGGAACGGTCCTTGGATGAAATGTACAAATTGCTTCAGCCCAACGGTTTTCTCTGCATCACGGTGCCTTCTTTGCTGGACGAGACCACGGTGGAGCACTTCCCCAACTTGTATCACCACGCGATTGTAAAATTGGGAGACGAACGCGTATTGGTGAATCGCAGGAGCGACGGGAGGATAGAGGTTCACGAAAAGCTGGTGTTTCATGGCGGGCCGGGAGCGACGCTGGAGATGCGTGTCTTTTCACAAAAGGATTTGATCCGCCGGTTACAGGCCACTGGTTTCGCCAACACTTCGCGTGAAGAACAAGGCACGTCGCAGCTGGGTATCGTCTACGACCACGAATGGACCCGCCCAATGGTGGCCCGCAAAGGACAATTCGTGTTGCCGGAGGTCTTGGCGAAAAATCAGCCGGGGGCCCAGCGCAGCGCAGCGGACCCGTCGCCGGGGCCGGAACCCCAGCCCGTTGCAGCCCTCGCTTCCGTGGCAGCCGTGCCTGTGGCGCCCACGCCTCCACCCACGCATTCACCCATGTATTCACCCATGTATTCAGAAGATGCGGACGTGACCGCAACGGCCTCTCGCATCGCTCAACTTGAGATGGAACTGAGAGCGGTTCGGGATGCGCGCTGGGTGAAACTGGGAAATCGTTTGGGATTGGGTCCGCGGGTCCGGTCCGTTTGAAAATTCACACGCCGCGCGACCACATGCCGTCCTACACGCGCCGCGCTACCACCACCGTAATGTCATCCCCCTGCGGAGCGCCTTGCGCAAAATCCGCCACGGCTTTGTGAATGGCGTCGACGATCTCCACCGCCGGGCGATCTTTCAACGATTCCACCAACGCAAGCAGACGGGCTTCGCCAAAATCGTCCTCAGCCAGGTTGTTGGCTTCCGTCACTCCATCGGTGTACAACACCAGAACATCGCCGGGCTGCATCTGGGCCGTACTCTCGGTATATTTCGACATCGCAAAAATGCCCAGCATTAATCCACCGCCGTCCAGCAGCGTGTGGCCGCCACCGGCGCGTACCAGCATCGGTGGATTATGGCCCGCGTTGCAAAACACCAATTCACCGGTGGCGGGATCCGCCACCGTCATGAAAAACGTGATGAAGCGATTGTCCGGACAACTGGCAGCGGTGGCTTTATTTAACCGCGTGATTTTTTCCGACAGCCGGTCGCCTTCCTCAAACAAAACTTTTACGCGTGCTTGCAGGCTGGCTTCGAGCAAGGACGCGGGCATGCCCTTGCCCGCCACATCGCCCACAATCATGCCAATGCGGCCGTCGGGAAATTCCAAATAATCGAAATAATCGCCGCCCACGGTGCGCGACGATAATGTTTTGCCCGCAATATCCAGGCCCTTCACATTGGGGGTAGAAGTAGGCAGCAACGCCATCTGGATTTGTGCGGCCTGATTCAATTCCGCGGCCATCGCGCGCTCCACGGCCTCCACTTCATTCAGCCGCGCGTGTTCAATGCGAATGGCGGCGACGTTGGCCATCACCGTCAGCAGGCCCAGGTCTTCGCGCGTGAATTCGCGGATCATATCCGGTGAATCCACATAGATCAGCCCGATCACGCGGTCTTGCGTTTGCAGTGGCACCGCGATAAAGCTGCGCACCTTTTGCATGACGATGCTTTTCTGTTCGCGCAAAGCGCGGTCCATTTGAGCGTCCCGCACCAACAGCGAGGCTTTTTCCTTCAACACGCGATCGCGAACGGTGCTGGAGATTTTGAACCCCGCGCCGCGCGCCGCGCGCACATGCAGTGCGTCGCCGCCCTTATCGGCATCCAGCGTCATCAACACTCCGCGGCCTGCCATTACCGCTTCCATCGAAAGGTCCATGATCACTTCAAAAAGTTCGTTCAAGGGCCGGTGCCCGGCCAACTCGCGGCCCGCGCGAATCAACGCACGCACCTGCGGATTGCCCTGAAAAACATAGGTCTTGTTCAGGTCCGTGATGTTGTTTCCGGAACTCAAATCATCCGGACCCAGCACGGTACTCAAATCCGCCACTTCGGTGGTTGTCGCGTTCAGGGGCTGGTCGGCGATTAAGCGATTGGCGTCAGGCTGATCGACAAACTCCACGCGATGGCGGGATTGCGTGGTGGCGTTCGGCTCGTCGCGAAATTCCAAAGTCACGTGGCCTGCGCGAACGCGGTCACCCACACGCAGCGCGGTGGGCCGGTCGATCACCGCATCGTTTACCAGGGTTCCGTTCTTGCTGCCCAGATCCTCCACCCACCATTGCTTGCCGTCGCAGGTGAGGCTAAGGTGCTGGCGCGAAATGCCAATGTCATCGGGAAAACAAAGCTGGCAGGTGCTGGCGCGCCCCAACGTCAGACGATCACCATCGACCAGCATCACTTGATCGGGTGCCGAACTGTTTTGAATGCTTAAACGCCGGGGCGCGGGGTTTTCGCTGGAAATTTGTGGGGTGGGTGCCACCTCATCAGCGTAACACCGCGACCGAACCAAGCAACAGAACCAGGGCGACTAGAAAGCCCAGAACCAGCCCCTGAGCCGGTACGGGGCAAAGTGGTACCGTAAAGGACGGGTGGGATTTTCCGGTCGCGAGGAAATGCCGTTTTTTCCGATGTCTTTAGGAGAGGCGCAAGCGCAACAGCAATTTGTTGGAACAGATTTCACTTGACCGGCCAACATAAATCACTGACAATGTTGGAAATCCCTTTAGCAAGTACAGGACTTGACAGAACCAGAATGAGCTTTTCTTCAAATCCGTGGGCGGCAAGCCGCAGGCGAGTTGGCTTGCCGGTGTTGATCGGCGCGCTGTCGCTTCTGATTGCACCCGGCAACGGTTTCGCAATTGCGCAAAAAGCTTCGGCGAAAACGGCAAAACCCGCGGTGAAGAAGACTGCGGTTAAAGCCGCGCCCGCAAGAGTCACCAACACAAAAAGCGCCAAGACCATGCTTGCTTTGCGGAATTCGCGCTTTGCGCAGGCGGCCGCGACGAAAGTGCGCATCCGGCCGGCTACTGGTCCCTGGCATGTGCCTACGTACGCCAACTCCACTGAAGGCGATCAATATGATGGGGACGACTTTTTGGTCCGACGGGCTGCCGTGGATGCGCTAGGTGGATTGAACGGAACCGTCGTTGTCGCTGAAGCCGAGACCGGCCGCGTGCTCACGATTGTCAATCAAAAACTGGCCTACCGCGACGGCTTTGAGCCGTGCTCGACGATCAAGATTCCGGTTGCGCTGGCCGCCCTGAGTGAATCGATTGTGGAACGCGATACGCCGGTGCGATTGAATCGCTATAACAGCATCGATTTGACCGACGCGCTGGCGAAGTCCAACAACCAATACTTCGCCACGATGGGCGAAAAGCTGGGCTTCGAACGCATGAGCTATTACGCCCGCCAATTCGGCTTGGGCGAAAAAGCGGGCTTTAATATTGAAGAGGAACGCGCGGGTCTCTTGCCCGCAGCCACGCCGAAAAGCGGCATGGGCATGATGACCAGTTTCGGTGACGGCATTTCGCTGACGCCGCTGCAACTGACGGCGCTGGTGGGTGCGGTGGCCAACGGCGGGACGTTGTTCTATCTGCAATACCCCAAAAACATTGGGGAATCGAAGGGTTTTACTCCACGCGTCAAACGAAAACTGGAAATCGAAAACTTGATTCCGGAGATCATGCCGGGATTAAAAGGCGCCGTAGACTACGGCACCGCCCGCAGGATTGGGGCCGATTCCGACGAACGCATCTACGGCAAAACGGGCACCTGCACCGACGAACGCTCGCCCACGCATTTGGGTTGGTTCGGGTCGTTTATGGAGACACAGCGCGGCCGTTTAGTGGTGACGACTTTGCTGACTGGCGGACGTCCTGTGAGTGGACCAGTGGCGGCTGGTGTCGCAGGTCAGGTGTATCGCAATCTGCAAACAGCCGGCTATTTTCTAGAGGCAACGCAACAAACGGAAGAGTCGATTATTCCGGGATTTCCGGCGCGGGTGATGGGGAAGATGGGGCCGCGCTAGACACGTCGACTAAGCGCTCTCTTCCAACTCCGCGCTCAGTTGTTCCCATTCCGTCACCCGCTTTTCCAAATCATTGCGCCGGGCCATCAGCAGATCGTTCACGCGTCCGGTGAGCGGGCCTGTCGCTGCAGGCATCGCGGGTCAGGAGTATCGCAATCTGGAATCGGCGGGTTATTTCCAGGACGTAACAGTCTCGCGGCAGATGGAAGAGTCCATTATTCCGGGATTCTCATCGTGGATGTCCATCAAGTCTTCGCCACGCTAAGGTGAAGTGTTCGGAAACGTGTCAAATACCGGATACTCGGTAATAAAAAACACCGTTAAAGCAATCGACACTACCCAAAATAGAACCTCCGTCATCCCACGACTCCAACCGAGCTTTGCAGAAGCACCGTAAAGGGCAGCCAGCAACAGGATCGTTCCCAACTTGGCGACGATCAATTGATTCACACCGCCATTGATGATTGCAGCGCAAATCAGCACCACGCAAACTACGCAAAAGCCGATTGCAAATGGTGTTTCCTCGCTCCATTGTCTTTTCGGAGATTGCATGTGTACACATCGTCATTTTGCGTGCACGGCAGTCTAAGTGAATCGCTGTACGACTCACCTGCGTCGGTGGCGCACGCGTCTCGCGTGCAGCCTTCACACCCGTGAGAACGCAAGGTTCGGGCTTCCCGTCGCGGATGAGTGGCAAGAGCAACCCCCGCTAAGCCGGCCGGATGATCGTTACTACGGGGCAAACGGAAACGGTCGTCGCCGCATGTCCGGGGGTGCGGAAGGGTGCCTTAGTCCTTCGTGCCAAAACCAGAGCGTCATAAAGGCTAGCATGAGCCAAAACATGATCTCGGTTGTGCGTGTTTTGAAGCCCAACGCGGGTGAGACGCCATAGAGAGCAATGAATATCATTGCGACTCCGGCCTCAACGACAGTGGATCGCGTTGCATGCCCCGACCCGATATGTCCGCTCAGAGTCAGGATGGCCAACGCAGCCATGAAGAATGCAGTTTTGGACGCGCTGTTCCACCGCCATTTCGGACGCTGCACAAATACATGATCGGCGAAATGCGGGAACGGAAGGCTAAGGCAATCACCTTAAATCGCCTGTCGCGCGACCTAAGCGCTCTCTTCCAACTCCGCGCTCAGTTGTTCCCATTCCGTCACCCGCTTTTCCAGATCATTGCGCCGGGCCATCAACAGATCGTTCACCCGCAGACTCTCGTCAACACTCTTAAAATCGCTCAGCGCGGCTTCGTGCTGTTGAATTTCGGATTCGAGCGACGCCACTTGCTGCTCCACTTCCGCCAAACGCTCGCGAAGCTTCTTGGCCTTCATCGGATTCACACGCGGCTTGTTTTTTGCGTTGGTGGATTCGATTACAGCGACGGGCTCGGGCGCTTTTACCGGTGCGTTCAGCGCTTCCGGTCCGCCGGCTTTGCGCCACAGGTAATCTTCGTAATTGCCCGGAAAGACGTGAACGTGGCCTTCCTGGATTTCAAAGATGCGCGTGGCCAGATTGTCGATGAAGTAGCGGTCGTGCGAAACGAAGACCACGGTGCCGGTGTAGTCGCGCAGCGATTCCAGCAGCACTTCTTTCGCGCGCATGTCCAGGTGGTTGGTCGGCTCGTCGAGCAGAATAAAGTTCGACGGGGCGAGCAGCATGCGGGCCAGCGCGTAACGATTACGCTCACCGCCCGAAAGCACGCCGATACGTTTGAACACATCGTCGTCACTGAACAGAAAGCAACCCAGCAGCGTGCGCAGTTCCGTCATGGTCGACTTGGGCGCAGCGTCGGCCAGATCGTCAAGCAGTTTGGCGTCGGTGTTTAGCTCTTTATACTGATCCTGCGCGAAGTAATCCGGCACAACGTTATGGCCCAGGGTATACGAGCCTGTGCTAAGCGGCTCCGTCCCGGCCAGCAGTTTGATCATCGTCGATTTGCCTGCGCCGTTGATGCCCACCAGCGCAATGCGTTCGCCGCGTTCGATGGTGAAGTTGGCGTCGCCGAAAACGAATTTAGGGCCGTAACTCTTCGAGACATCTTTAAACTCAGCCACGATGCGGCCACTGGGCTTGGGCTGAGGAAATTTGAAATGGATGGTCTGTTCGTCGGGCGGGATTTCGATGCGTTCGATCTTTTCCAGCTCTTTTATGCGGGATTGCACTTGTTTCGCTTTGGTGGCCTGCGCGCGGAAGCGATTGATGAAGGCCTCTAATTGTTCGATGCGTTCGCGCTGGTTTTTATATGCCGCTTCCAATTGCTGGCGCCGTTCGGCTTTCTGCACCAAATATTTGTCGTAGTTGCCGCTATAGAAATAAACGTGCTTGTTCCACACTTCCACGGTGCGATTGACGGTGACGTCCAGAAAATAGCGGTCGTGCGAAATCAAAACGTAAGCGGCAGGATAGTTGGTTAAATACGATTCCAGCCAATTGCGGGCCTCTAAGTCCAAATGATTGGTCGGCTCGTCCAGCAACAGCAGACTGGGCTTTTCCAGCAGTAACTTGGCCAACGCTAAACGCATTTGCCAACCGCCGGAAAACTCTTCGGTACGGCGGCCCCAGTCTTCTTTGCGAAAACCAAGACCGTCCAGCACGCTGCCCACCTGCGCTTCAATCGCATAACCGTCGCGGTTGCGAAATTCGCTATCAATGGTGTGGACACGATCGGCGACGGCAGAGTATTCGGAACTTGACGGGTCGAGTTCGCCCAATTGATGATGCAGGGTTTCGAGTTCGCGCTCCATCTCGCGCAGGTTTTCGAAAACCAACATGGCTTCGGCAAAAACCGTGCGGCCGGAAAGCGCCAGGCCATCTTGCGGGAGATAGCCGAGCGTCATGCCTTTGGTAAAAGAGATGCTGCCGTAATCGAGCGATTCCATCCCATTCAGGATTTTCAGCAGCGTGGATTTGCCGGTGCCGTTGCCGCCGACCAGACCAGTGCGCTCGCGCGGCGTGATCAGCCAGTCGCAGTCTTCAAACAAAAGCTTGTGGCCGAAACGTTTTCCGGCACCTTGGAGTTGGATCATGAGTTTACTGAGATATTAGGCGCCGCAGAAAAAGTGGAGCGATTGCGCAATGTAAGCTTTCAGTTCGTTGCGTTTGACGACGGCGTCCAGAAAGCCGTGCTCCAGCAAAAACTCGCTGGTTTGAAAACCTTGGGGCAGTTTTTGGCGGATGGTTTGTTCGATGATGCGCGGGCCGGCGAAGCCGATCTGGGCACCGGGTTCGGCGATGTTCAAATCGCCGAGCATCGCAAAACTGGCGGTGACGCCGCCCGTGGTGGGATCGGTGAGAACGCTGATGAACGGCAGTTTGGCTTCATCCAGGCGCATAAGGGCGGAAGAAATTTTGGCCATTTGCATCAGGCTGACGGCGCCCTCCTGCATGCGAGCGCCGCCCGATGCCGAGACGACAATCAGGGGCACGCGGCGATTGAGCGAACGTTCCACGGCGCGGGTGATTTTTTCACCGACCACGCTGCCCATGCTGCCGCCAACGAATTTCAGCTCCATGGCGCAAATGTTGACGCGGCGGCCTTCGAGTTTGCCCACGCCGGAGATCAGCGCGTCGGACATGTTGGTGGCTTTTTGCATAGCCGCCAGGCGTTCGGAATAAGGCTTGGAATCGGAGAACTGCAGAGGGTCGGTGGAGGTGAGGGTGGAATCCTGCTCTTCATAGACGCCATCGTCAAACAACATTTTCAGGCGTTCGCGTGCGTCGATGCGGAAGTGGTGTTCACATTTCGGACAGACTTGTCCGCTTTTGTCGATGTCCTTCTTCCAGACAATTTGGCCACAGCCTTCGCACTTATGCCACAGGCCTTCGGTGCGAACGGTTTTTTCGGCGTCGGAGGAGTCAGCGCCGGATTTCTCTCGGGAAAACCATGCCATAGCGGATATGTTTCTAGGGTAACAGGCCAAGGACGCAGGGCGTGGTTGCGTGCTTGTGCCCGCGGCGTTTCGATTGTCAAAGAACAGGTTCGACCGCTCCCTTTGGTCGCGGCTCGGAATCATTTTTTTAAAGGGGCCCCTCGATCCCAAAGAGTACGCCGTCAGGCCGGCGGCTATTCGTTAACCCGCAATAGCTTGGGACCAGTTTACGACTGGCCTTCGCCCATCACTCGCACGCCCTCGAAGCTTTTTCTAGAATTGCTCCTCTTGGCTGATCCAAGCCCTCCGATAGGTGAGCGCTCGAACTCCTTGTTCACAATGTAAGCGGTGGGTTGGACCAGAAGAGTGAACCAATGTGGCAAACGCGTGAGAGATTTGAAGATTGAGTGCGCAATGGTTTGGTTTTTGGCGGTTATTACGCCTCTCAACCGGTCGCTACCGTGTGGGGGATTGGTGCCCGATCCGTCTCCGGCGTGGCCGCCGGAGCTACTTAGTCGATGAGTGACCTTGCGCCGAATGCTACAAAAACGATGCCCATGATAAGCAGCACGATGCGACCGCCCTTCGTCGGAGGATTGTCCGGCTTTCTGTTGCTGTGAACAAAAAGAGTGTTGTAGGTTCCACGATAGAAAAATGATCCGACAAAAAGGATGACGCCGGTCACGATTGAAGCGATCGCTGACTGTTGGTGGTTCAAATTCATTTGCCTTCGCGAAAGCTCACCTCGTTGGCACGCCTACTGCTGTGGGTTTCAGGTTGGCTTTTTCGCGGGCGCGTTCGCCCGATAAAATTCCCGCCAATCCGTAGTTGCCTTCATGGCAGGCGTACTCGTAAATGGGTCCATCGGTTTTGGCCATGGGGAGCTCGATGGTCCAGGGTTGGACGTAGACCGTGGGATCGACCACCGTGGCTTGGTAGATCACCGTGCCGGGCGCGGTGCGGGTGAAGCGTTCGGTGACGCGGAGGTTTTCGTCGGACATGCCTTCGTATTGGGTGCCGAAGTGACTTTGCTGATTGAAGCGGATGTTGGCGGTTTCGATGACGAGGGTGTCCCCTTCGAAGTGCGCGCGGCCGGACCCCATCCATTGATTTGCGCGCTTCTCGAGAGAAGCGCTTGTAGATTTGTCGCGCTTCTCGAGAGAAGCGCTTGTAGATTTATCGCGCTTTTCGAGAGAAGCGCTGGTAGATTTATCGCGCTTTTCGAGAGAAGTGCTTGTAGATTTATCGCGCTTCTCGAGAGAAGTGCTGGTAGACGCGTCGGGTTTTACCAACGGCACGGTTCGCGCCTGGTGATTCATCTCAGATAAAATCGTCACCGAATCTGACGTCTGCACAATTTGGTACATGTTGTTGTAGTTGCCGGGAATCAGCGGCGGGCCGGTTTGCGAAAAGACCAAACAACGGTCAAACAACGTCCGATCCTGCGCGGAGTCGGCGGGGTTGGCGGCGAACCAGGCGTGGAATTCATCGAACTTCTTTTTGGCTTCGGGAGTGAAAGCCGGAAAGCGGCCGTTGGGCGGATCGATCACACGCGAGGTGCGCAGTGTGCTGCCCAAATGATCTCCGCGATCGAACCAACTGTCGTTGTAAGCGCGCCCGAGATCCGCCGTCGCGTCGCCATCGCGGCGGTCGCGGTTGAGATCGAAATTACGCGTCTTTTCATAGTGGGCGGCTTCTTCTTTCGTGTAGTAGGCTTTCGTGCCTAGCGCGGCGGGGCGTTCCAGAGGCGTGATGCTGGCGGTGTCCCAGATGCCTTCGAGGTCGGGCTGGCCATCGGCGTTATGCGGCGCGTGCCAAGTGGTGGCGGTTTTCGCCGCCGCTGCAGGGGGCTGAGCCAGCGCCATCGCACTACTCAAAATGCAAGCGATAAACAGTTTTTGCATAGACAAGTTCCTGATCCCGATTGCTGACTCCGGCGCTCCCTTACGGTCGCGGCTTGGTGCTATCTCTTTTGCTGACACTTTGATTCCTACACTTTTTCGAAAGTCATTTTCTTCGCAAATCACCGTACAACAGATCTTCGGTAAACTCGGCGCATTTAAACTCCATGATGTGGGCGTTCTTTTCGACATGCCGGTATAACGGCATACTGATCTTCCAGGGGCGCGAAAACACTTTGGCATCGTCGAGTGTGGCTTCGTAGTTGATCTGATTCGAGCTTACCAGCGTATAACGTTCGACCACATGCAGCGCGTCACTATGATAGTTGCCACTGCGGTCGAGCCAGGTCTGGTCATTCATCCCCGTAACATCGACAACCAGAGTGTTGCCTTCCCAATGCCCGTTGGACCAGCCCATCCAGCTATCGACGGGGGCTTCCTTAGCTGGCAGACTCATGTTTATCGTCCGGGCAGCGTCGGCGAATTGATAGGCGAACAAAATCGTCCCGCTGTTGCTTTGGATGATACGAAACGGATGCGGCATGTAGGTGGCGCGGGGCACGCCGGGCATGTAGCACTTGATTTCGGGATCGTCGGTCCAACGCTTGGCGAGATTCTTTTTGCGTTGCTCCAGGGCGGCGGGGAGATAGGGGATGTCGTCACTCCCTTCTTTGTCACTAACGACGACTCCTTGGCCCGGAGGCACGGCGAGCAATGCGCCTAACGCCGGCGGACCAGCGCTGGGGCCATGAGTTTGTAGATCCCAATTCGCGGTGATCATGACCTGCCAGACTCCATTCAAATTGGGCTTGCCGTTGGGCAGCCGCGGAATGACGGTTTGCGCGCAGAGGGGAAAGGCGAGGGCGGCGAATAGAAGTAAGCGTCGTCTCAGCATGAGTAGGCTTCGATCATAATACTGCAGGTAGGCGGTGGTTGAAGAAACGACATTGGCACACAACCACGACTGTTCAGCAAATCGCCGAACGACTACTGCAGACCAAACGTGAACAACGCGCTGCCTGCCTGGATGCTGACGTACTGCTTGCCGTTAACCGAGTAGGTCATCGGTCCCGCGGCGATGGAAGGGCCAAGGTTGGTTTGCCAAACCAATTTTCCGCTGCGGGCGTCGAGAGCATAAAATGCTCCGTCGCGGCTGCCGCTGAAGAGGACGTCGCCGGCGGTGGTCAAAATGCCCGCTTCGGTGGACTGGGCGTTCTGACGGAACTCCCACTTCATTTCGCCGGTTTGCGGATCAAGCGCGCGGATAGCTCCGTAGGCGTCTTCGTTCTGAGCACCGGGCTTGGGTCGGTCGCCGGTGAACAACTCGCCATCGCTGTACTTGGGCGGCTCCACATCCTTCACGTAAGTAGACGAACTGTTGACCCACGTCGGAATGTAGAACAGACCAGTGCGTGGACTATAAGACGGGTTGTACCAATTGGTTGCGCCCTGATTACCGGGATACACCAGCGTGCCAGCCTTGGTGGGCAGGATTCCCGGAGCGCGGATGGGGCGGCCAATTTCATCGAAGCCATTGGCCCAATTCACCTTCACGAACGGTTTGCCCAGCAGAAATTTTCCGGTAGTGCGGTCCAGCACATAAAACATTCCATTGCGATTGGCCCATAGTATGGCTTTTTGAGTGCGGCCTTTGAAGGGAATGTCGGCGAGCACGGGCACTTGGGTGGCGTCCCAATCAAACTCGTCGTGCGGGGAAAATTGATAGTGCCATTTCAACTTGCCGGTGTCGGCGTCAAGCGCGATCACGGAACTGCTGTAGAGGTTGTCGCCTTTGCGCGCATCGCCATTCCAGTCGGGGCCCGCATTGCCGGTGCCCCAGTAGGTCAAGTTGGTTTCAGGATCGTAGGAACCGGTGACCCAGATGGGCGCGCCGCCGTGCATCCAGGAATCGCCAGCCCAAGACTCGTGGCCGGGTTCGCCGGGGCCGGGAATGGTGTAAAAGCGCCAGACTTCCTGGCCGGTGTTGGCGTCCCAAGCGGCGACGAAACCGCGAATGCCGTATTCGCCACCAGCAACGCCGGCGATCACTTTGTCTTTGATCACCAGTGGCGCGTGGGTCATGGAATAATGCTGCTTGGGGTCAGCGGCTTGTGTCTTCCAGATTTCTTTGCCGGTTTTTGCGTTCAGGGCGATGAGTGTCGTGTCGAGCGCGGCGAGGAAAATCTTGTCGCCCAGAATCGCCAGGCCGCGGGTTTCCTGGCCGCAGCAGTTGCGGGCCGCAGGATCGGGCTTGTAGAGATAGCTCCACAGCGTTTTGCCGGTGACGGCGTCCAGCGCAAAAACATCGTTGATGCCCTGCACGGTGTACATAACGCCATCCACCACCAGCGGGGTGACTTCGTGCTTTTCCAGCGACCGCGACTGAAAGACCCATTTGAGCGTGAGGTCTTTGGCGTTGGCGGGCGTGATTTGGGTGAGTCCGCTGTGGCGTTGGCTGAGCGTCGACCCGGAATAGGTCATCCAGTTTTGAGGCTCACTGGAGGCTTTCAAGATGCGCTCGAAGGGGACGGGGCTGACGTTGGCCACGCGATCAGGCGGAGGGGGCGGGTTGAGCTGAGCCCAAGCACCGGCGCAAAGCACGTTCATCACCAACAATGTTTTAAACAAGAATCGCAAGATAGCACCTCAACAAGATAGCACCTCAAATGGTATGGATAACCCTACCGATTGTACTGGAATTCGGGGTGGTTGTAAGGATGGCTTGCTACAATCCGTTTCATGACCGCAGTGGGGCCCTCGTCCGTTTTGTCGGTGCAAGAACTTCGCAAAGTCTATGGCGAGACCATTGCCGTGGATGGAGTTTCGTTTGCGGTGAGGCCACAGGAGATTGTGGGTCTGCTAGGCCCGAATGGCGCGGGGAAGACGACCACGATCAACATGATTCTGGGCGTGCTGGAGCCGGATGCCGGCAGCGTGCGGATTGATGGGATCGATATCGCAAAGCACCGATCGGAGGCGCTGGCGCGGACCAATTTCGCGGCTGTGTATGCGCCGGTGCCAGGCAATCTTACGGTGTATCAAAACCTGCGCGTGTTCGGGATGTTTTACCGGGTGAAGAATTTGGCGGAGCGCATCGAAACGCTGATCCGGCAATTTGAATTGAAAGATTTTCGCGATACCAAGTGCGGCGTGCTGTCGTCAGGAGAACAAACGCGGGTGTGCATTGCAAAGGCGATGTTGAACCGGCCGCGGCTGCTATTACTGGATGAGCCCACGGCATCGCTGGATCCGGCAACGGCGCGCGAGACGCGGGCGAAGATCCGGGAGTTTGCGGCGCAGGACACGGGCGGCGTGCTGTGGACCTCGCACAATATGTATGAGGTAGAGGAAGTGTGCAGCCGGGTGCTGTTCATGTCACACGGGAAAATTCTACTGGAAGGCGATCCGAGGGAGCTGCCGGCGCAACATGGGAAGACATCGCTGGAAGAATTGTTCATTACGGTAGCGCGGGAGCCGCTGAGTCTGGAAACAGGAGTACGCGCGCAGTGAATTTTCAACCGGTGGCGGCAATCTTGCTGCGGCAGTTCTATTTATTTCGCGGCAGCCCGGCACGGTTTCTGCCGTTGTTTGCATGGGTGGCGATTGACATCGTTTTATGGGGCTTTCTGACACGGTATCTAAATAGCGTGGCTAGTCCCGGGTTCAATTTTGTTCCGGCGCTGCTGGGGGCGGTGCTGTTATGGGATTTTTTCACGCGCGTGTTGCACGGTGTAACCACGGCGTTTTTTGAAGACGTGTGGTCGCGCAATTTTCTGAATCTTTTCGCTTCGCCGCTGAAGATTCCGGAATATCTGGGTGGATTGGTGCTGACCAGCGTGGCTACGGCGTCGGTTGGATTAGTGGTGATGTTGGTGTTGGCGTCGACCGCGTTCGGGCTTTCGTTTTTCGCCTATGGTGCTCTCTTTGTTCCGTTTGTGTTGGTGCTGTTTCTGTTCGGAGTGGCGCTGGGGATTGTGGGATGCAGCATTGTGCTGGCGTATGGGCCGGCGGCGGAATGGTTCATCTGGCCGCTGCCGGCGTTGATGTCGCCGTTTGCGGGCGTATTTTATCCGCTGGAGACGTTGCCGAAGTGGATGCAGTTCATTGCGCATTTGTTTCCGCCATCCTACGTGTTTGAGGACATGCGAACATTAGTGGCACAGGGGAGCGTTTCTTATGCGGCATTGCTGGGCAGCGGGGCGCTGGCGGTTGCCGATATTTTGCTGGCTTGCTGGCTTTTCATCAGTGTTTATCGCCGCGCGGTTCGCACTGGACTGATTGCGCGGTACAGCGCGGAATCGGTGAGTTAAGTTTGCGAACAAAGCGGGGTTCGCCCTCGTATAGATCGTAATGATGATGCTGCAAAAGATCGAAATGCCGGCGAAGACGCTGGCCCGAATCGGCGGGCTGTGCTATTTGTTGATCATCGTTACCGGCCTATACGTGGAAGCCGCGGTGATGAACAAATTGGTGGTAGGAGGCGATCCGGCGGCAACCGCGCACAACATTATGGCGTCGCCGATGTTCTGGCGCAGCGGCGTGCTTGCGGATCTGATCACACACTTGTGCGATCTGCCGCTGGCGATGATCCTGTTTGTACTGTTGCGGCGGGTGAGTGAACGGCTGGCACTACTGGCATTGCTGACCGATTTGGTGCAAACCGCCATCAACGGCTTTAATGACATGAATCTGCTGGCTCCGCTGTCGTTATTGCGTGATGCGAAATACCTGAAGGCTTTAGATCCGGCGATACTGCAGACGCAAGCGTATCTGGCGATTGTGGCACACGAACAAGTGTTTGGGGTCAGTTTGATGTTTTTCGCGTGTGGCTGTCTGGTGACCGGGTTTCTGATTTTTCGTTCGGGCTTTTTCCCGAAAATGTTGGGCGTTGGAATGCAGATTGCGGGCGTGTGCTATCTGCTCAACAGTCTGGCTCTGTTTTTGTCGCCGGCGCTGCAGGATGTGCTGTTCCCCGCGATTCTGGTGCCGGCGTTTTTTGCTGAACTCTCCTTGTGCCTCTGGCTGGTGGTGAAAGGCGTGGATGCGGAGAAGTGGGCGGCTTATGGAGCAACGCCCGCAACAGCTTCCACTTTGCCCGCGGGCGCGTAAGACACCGGGATTTCGTAAACGTTCTCCACGGCGGCGCGGAGGAGTTCGGCTACGCTCCAAGCCTGCGCAATGCAGCCGCGCGGAGTGTGCGGTTCGTCGCCATCCAGAATTTGTGAAATCTGGCCCAGGCCGGCGGTATTCAGGTGTTCGATAAAAGGCAGCAGCCAGCGTTCGCCACGAAGCCGGGCTTTGTGGGAACGCCCGTGCACCTTTGTATATGCAGCGATGAACGGGCCCATCAGCCATGGCCAAACGGTGCCTTGATGATAGGCGGAGTCGCGATCGCGCACGCCGCCTTCGTAATGCGCGCGGTAGGCGGGGTCATGCGGCGACAGCGTCCGCAAGCCGAGGGGAGTTAACAGGTGGCGCTCCACCACGTCAAGGACGGCCAGTTCCCTTTCTTCCGGCAACATGCGGTGGTGCAGGCTGACGGCGAAGATTTGATTCGGCCGGATGCTTTCGTCACGTTGATTACTTGCGGTGCCATCGCCCGTGACCACGTCGTACAGGCATTTGGCTTGGCCGTTCCAGAACTGGGCGTTGAAACTTTGCTGGATCAGGTCGGCGTACTCGCGCAGGTAGACCGATAAATCGGCGTCGTCGAATTGGGCGGCCAGATCACGCATGATGCAAATGGCGTTGTACCACAGGGCTTGAATCTCCACCGGTTTGCCGGTTCGTGGAGTGACCACCCAGTCGCCGATTTTGGCATCCATCCAAGTTAGCTGAATATCGGGTTCGCCGGCCCACAGCATGCCGTC
>JANXYJ010000177.1 GCA_025350105.1 Terriglobia bacterium
CCACGTGCCGCTCTCCGCCGGCGACAAAGAATTAAGGAGGACGCCGATCATGGGTTCGACCAGACGCACCTTACTGGCGACGGGCGCCGCGGCAGCAGCTACGGCCGCCGTGCCGCGCGTATTTGCTCAGCAGGCGGGCAAAGCAGGAGCCGGCAACTTCTACGAAAAAGGCTCCGTTCGCATCTACTATGAGGAGGCCGGTTCCGGCTTCCCGATGATGCTGCTCCCCGGCGGGGGATTGAATTCGACGATCGCCGGGTTGAAAAGCGGTAACCCCTTTCCCGCGATCGAGGAGTTCAAGGGAGAGTACCGCTGCATCACGGCGGACCTGCGCAACGCCCCCAGCGGCCAGTCCACCGGCCCCGTCGAGGTCAACCGGCCCTGGGAATCCTATGCCGATGACCAGCTCGGCCTGATGGACCACCTCGGGATCGACAAGTTCATGGTGATGGGTTTCTGCATCGGCGGCCCGTTCATCTGGAGTCTTTTGAAACGCGCACCCAATCGTATTGCCGGCGCGGTGGTGGCGCAGCCCGTCGGCTGGCGTCCGGAGATGCGCGATCCGAAGTATCCAGGTGCATTTTGGAAAGGCTGGCCCGCGCAAATCAACGCGAAGCGGCCCGAGATCCCAGTGCAGACCGCAGAACAGTTTACCATTCGCATGTTCGAAACCAACCCGGACTTCGTCTTCACCGTGACGCGCGATTTCGTGCGTAGTTGCCAAAACCCGGTCCTCATACTGCCGGACGACGTCCCGGCGCACCCATTGGCCCCCGCTATGGAGTGTGCGATGCTCGCGCCGAAAGCCGAAGTGAGCATCTTCCCGTGGAAAGAGCCCAAAGAGCGGATTCCCCTGGCGGTGCGCCAAATCCATTCCTTCCTCAAGGCGCATTTGCCTGGTTAGCGGAGGCATTCTGGATGGAAAGGCCGCAGGTGTCTGACTGTTCGACACACCTCCGCGAATGTAACTACTACGCGGAAGGTTGACGCAGAATCGAAATCCGCGAAAAAGGTAACCACCCAATAGGGTACAAATCATCAATGTTTCGCGATAATGTTTCGCGATCTAGGCGGCGTGCCATGGGTGAGTGCGGGAACTGCGCAAACTCCCGATCTAATTCCCTCGCCAGGACGAATTACCCCAAAAATTGAGGACCGATCGCGTGGGAGACCGGAATTGGGCATCATCACACTTCAATAAAGTAAGCCGAACATTGCTGGTCGATTTCACCGTCTTTGCTTTGTTGTCTGGCATGGTCAAGGCTCCTCGTAACCCCGCGGCTCAGCCGAATAGTTCGCTGTGGGAGCCCAGCCGCGCCAGACGGAGGGTGTCGGTGCCGGACTTGCTATAGATCAGCAACAAATCTGGCTTTATGTGGCATTTGCGGTAGCCCGCCCAGTCGCCGCTCAACCCGTGGTCCCGGTCTTTGTTTGGTAAGACTTGATCGGACGCCAGTCGCGTAATGACGGTTGACACAAGCGAATCCAAATCTTTGCGGTGGCGCGGTGCGGCCTTCGCGCGCTTGAAGTCACGCTTGAATGCCGAAGACCGTTCAATCGTCCTCATTCAAGTCCGCCATCAGTGCAGCGGTACTGGTGAAGCGTTTGCCTTTCCCCGCCTCAAGCTCGGCAATCGCCTTGCGCGTCGTCGCGTTTGGCGCCTTCACCTCGAAGGGTAAACGACGCTCATCCACGACACGCAACATGAGCAGGCGGATAGCATCAGAAATGGAGAGTCCCATTGCGGCGAGAGCATCAGCGGCGCGTTTCTTGGTAGCGGTGTCGATGCGAGCGCGAACGTAGGTGTCCGCAGTCTTCATGTTCGGCCTCCCTGTCCTCATGTCTCATTGTAGTCGCACTGCGACTACAATGCTGAGACAGATAAAACGCTGGCTCTCTTCAGAGAAGTCTTCGGCTTCGAAGCGCGATCGACAAATGCAGTGAACGAAGCCGTCCGTGCACTCGAGGGCACGCCCGACGCTTCGGTCCGCAGCACCTCAACCAACCCGCCCGGCAGTAACAACTTCTGGGTCTTCTGGGACTTCAGCAAAATCGACCGGCGCAAATTAGAAACCCGAGTGCAAGACCCCGGCTCGCCGGGCATTTCGTTACTGGTCGAAAATCTCCCCGCGCTTTGCTGGCGCGTGTCAAAACTTCAGGGCTGCCAATCGAAATCGAAAGCAGGGGGGCGGCACTCATCCGCACGCCGGATGGCTTGCTGCTGGAGCTAGTGGAGAAGAATTAGAGCGGCCGCGACTGCGCTATCTTCACCCGCCAACTCCCGAATCGATACCAGAAGTGATGGCGGAGGCGATCGAGCATTGGCCGCTCGCCAAGCTCATTCGGTATGCCCAGATCCGCGCACGCACGCGGACGTCCAGGTCGGCCAAATCGCGGCCCGCATCGCGGAATTTCGCTTCAACAATTCCACATACGCCGATTGCATCGTCCGGCGGTATCAGGATTGGGTAAGCCGAAGGCTTTTCATGTAAACTGACTTAAACCAAAGAGTTTTTTCGCTCTCGTATTGACATCATGATGAAAATATCGTGGCTTTGCCTATTTTTTCTGGCGCTGAACTCGACTGCGCAGCCGAATG
This sequence comes from Terriglobia bacterium, assembly GCA_025350105.1. Lineage (GTDB taxonomy): Bacteria > Acidobacteriota > Terriglobia > Bryobacterales > Bryobacteraceae > Palsa-187. Next base: position 2,600 of record JANXYJ010000177.1, read on the forward strand.
TATCCGGCGAAAAGTCCTTTGAAATGCGCTGCACCGTGTGCCACGGAGGCGACGGCAATGGCAGTGAACGCGCTCCCAGCATTCTGGCCTTTGTTGCCTCGCATACCGATTCCCAGATTGCAGCACTGGTGCGCACAGGCGTGAAAGCCATGCCGCCGCATGCGATTGCCGATCCCGAAATGAAGGACTTGCTCGCTTACGCGCATACGCTACAGCCGATTCGCGGCGCGCGTACAGCGCGCAACATCACGGTGAAACTGCAGACCGGACAAACGCTGGAAGGCCAGGTTCTGAATCAGACCAATTTCGACCTGCAGTTGAGGGCTGCCGATGGCAAGGTCCATCTGCTCAGTGCCAGCGCGGGTGGAGTGTATCGCGAGAGTTCGCTTTCCCCCAAGGCGGATTGGCCGCGCTATGACGGAAGTTTGACGGGAAATCGCAACAGCGGCCTGGACCAGATCAACCTGAGCAACGTACAGCGCCTGACGATGAAGTGGATATTCCCGGTAGCAGACGCGCCGCGTCTGGAGGCCACGCCAGTGGTAGTGGATGGCGTAATGTACGTGACGGCGGTGAACGCTGCCTATGCCCTCGATGCCACCTCCGGCCGGCAACTGTGGGTTTACAAACGCCCGGTCTCGCCGGGGTTGTTGGGAGAAGCGGCGGGCGGCGCCAATCGCGGCGTGGTGGTCGAAGGAGAGCGGGTGTTCATGCTCACCGATAACGCGCATTTACTGGCTTTGAACAAGAGCACCGGCGCGCTGCTGTGGGACACGTCTATGACGGACTGGCCGAAATCGCAGTACAGTGCGACCGGTGCTCCACTGGTGGTCGGCGACATGGTGATCGCCGGTGTGGCGGGTGGCGAAGAAGGTGCGCGCGGATTTGTGGCGGCGTACCAGGTTTCGACTGGCGAGGAGGCGTGGCGATTTTGGACCATCCCTAAACCCGGCGAGAAGCTGTCGGAAACGCTATTGCAAACATGGATCGGCAACGCGCTGGAGCATGGGTGCGGTGCGACTTGGCTCAGCGGATCCTACGATCCCACGCTCGATTTACTGTATTGGTCCGTCGGCAATCCGTGTCCGGATTACAACGGAGATGAGCGCAAGGGCGACAACCTTTATAGCGATAGCGTGCTGGCATTGAAGCCGAAAACCGGGGAATTAAAGTGGTATTACCAATTCACTCCGCACGATACCCACGATTGGGATGCGACCGAGCCGCTGTTGCTGGTGGATGAAACTTTCGCGGGGCGGCCGCGCAAACTATTAGTGCAGGCCAATCGCAATGGGTTCTTTTTCGTCCTGGACCGGACCAACGGAGAATTTCTGTTGGGCAAGCCTTACACAAAGTCCACCTGGGCGAGCGGCTACACCCCTGACGGCAAACCAATTCTTTTACCCAATTCCGACCCGTCGCCACAGGGCACCCTCTCGTGCCCGGACTCGGGGACGAATTGGATGTCGGCATCCTACAATCCGCCTCTGAAGCTGTTCTTCTTCGCCGCCAGCGACACCTGCGGTATCACACGCGCGATCCCGGCGCCGTTTGAAATGGGCAGCCGGTTTTTCAATGGCACCAACAGCGGGGTTCCCGGCGGCAGCCGGTCCATCCGCGCGATCGACATTCAAACCGGCAAAACGGTGTGGGATTATGTGCAAACGCCGGGTGGCAGAAGCGCGTCGGGAACACTTTCAACCAATGGCGGGCTGGTTTTTGCGGGTGAAGACAGCGGCGTGTTCACCGCGCTCGACGGCAAGACCGGCAGACCGCTGTGGCATTTTCCGGTGAATCAATCTTTCCGCGCCTCGCCGATGACCTATATGGTGGGCGGAAAGCAATACATTTCGATTGCCGTCTCGGCGGGTTTTCTCACCTTCGGTCTACCATGAAACTTATCGCCCTATTGCTCGCGTTCTCCCTTATTTCTGTGGCACAAAACTACACGGCCCGCCGAACCTCGGAACAGGGCGTGGCAGTGATCCATCTGGCGGACGCAGCCAAGGGCGTCGAAGTCTCGGTGGTTCCGTCACTGGGCAATCGTGCCAGCGAAATGAAGGTGCACGGAAAAAACATTTTGTACTTTCCGGTATCCGATCTTGCCGAATTGCAAAAGAAGCCGAATCTGAGCGGAGTGCCGTTCCTGGCGCCCTGGGCAAACCGCTTGGACGAGGAAAGTTTTTGGGCCAACGGCAAGAAATACTCCTTCAACATGACCCTGGGCAATGTACGGGGACCGGTTCCGATTCACGGCCTCCTGGCGAACTCGGATCTGTGGGATTTGGTGGAGGTGGGCGCGGACCGGAAGTCGGCTCACGTCACCAGCCGGCTCCAGTTCTGGAAACATCCCGACTTGATGGCACAGTGGCCCTTCGCCCACGAGTATGAAATGACCTACCGGTTGGCCGATGGCGAGCTGGAGGTGAAGGTGACTGTCAAGAACCTCAGCACGAAGTCGATGCCGATTGCGCTGGGATTTCATCCGTACTACCGCATCCCAGATGTTCCGCGTGACCGATGGATCGCAAACATTCCCGCGCGCAAGATTGCTATCACGGACAGCCGTTTGGTGGCGACCGGGGAATTCAAACCGTTTGACCTGCCGAATCCAACACCCCTGCTGGGGCACCCGCTCGACACCGGCTTTGCGGATCTGGTCCACGATGACCAAGGCCGCGCACATTTCTCCATAGAGGCAGAGGGCAAGAAGGTGGAAACGATCTACGGTCCAAAGTATCCCGTTGCCGTCGTTTATTCACCGCCCGCGCCGGCGGGGCAGACCGTGAATTTCATTTGCTTTGAGCCGATGACGGGGATTACCAACGCCATCAACCTGTATCAGCAAGGAAAGTATCCGGAACTGCAAACGGTAGCGCCCGGTGCCACCTGGACAGAGAGCTTTTGGATTCGCGCGAGCGGTATTTAGAAATCCACCATCATTGACAAGATCCCCTCTGCGTATTCCTAGGGTGCGCTGCCGCGGTCGCGCGGGAATGCTATTTATCCTGGTTGGTGCCCCAAACGCGGCCGAGCCATTCGACCAGCCGCTCAAGCTCTTCGTCGGCCAAAACCGCACCCCGTTCGCGCATGTCTATGGCAACCACTCGCCAACGCTCTTCCGGAAAGCGCGAGTTCTCGACACGATCCAGTCCGTGGCATTTTGTACACGCCCGGTCCAGCAGGCGATGCGCCTCAGGGTCGGAAAAGAACGTCGTGATCTCCTGGGGAACATAAGTTCGCGGAAACGGCTTGGTGGTTGGGCCAAACTTCTGCACCATCCAATCGAGCAGCAATTTCCGATCGTTGTCGGCCAGTTTGTACCCGCCCGAAGCCTGGTGCTTCGTTTCGAGCAGCAAGTTCCAGCCCGCGTTGTCCAGTGCAAAGAAGGCGTAATCGTCGATGCCGTGGCAGCGAGTGCAGTTCTTGCGAATGACCTGCCAGGTTTCACCGTCGGGACGGCTGACCTGCGGACGAGTCGGCCGCCGGTTCTGGCCGACCAAAGGCAGGCAGGCCGCCAGCAGGACGAGGGCTACGCGAAGTCGGTTCATTGATCTTCAGCCTTCGCCGGCTTCTTGGCTCCTTCTGTCACCGACAGACCACCTGTAATCCCGTCCACCTGGTAACCGATCTGGATCTTTCGAACCTTGGCGATCTCCGCCGGGGTGGCGGTCTTGGGATCGACGGCCGCTCCGGAGCAGGTGAAGCCTCGCAGCGTGCATTCGGACGTCGTGTGCTTGATGCCGCGCTTATTCATTTCCTCCTGCATCAGGGCGATCACGCCGGGATGCGGAATCACCGCGTTGTTGGGAACGAAGGTGCCAACTCCAATGGCGTAATCGACAGGCATGAGCGGTTCGACGCTGGACCCGAAATTGCCGTCATTCTTCTTGCCCAGATCATAGGCCCCCAGATCAGCGCCTTTGTCGATCAGATACTGCACGATGGCTTCGTCGCCCAGGTTGGCGGCGCCCATCAGCGGCGTGATACCGTAACCATCGGCCCAGTTCACATCCTCTCCCTTTTCCACCAATAACTTCACCACCGCCAGACGCTCTTCCGGCGTGTGCTGACGATTATAGCCATTGATAAAGGCGGCGCCCGCGGCGGCTTCCAGTGACGTTTCCCGGTCCTTCGAAACGATCTTCGGGTCCGCACCGTGGTCGAGCAACAGTTGCACCAACTCCAGATCGCCGGAGAAAGCCGCACGCATCAACGGCGTAGCGAAAACGATGCGGGGAGAACCTTCGCGCATCCGCGCCCGGGGCGTATTGTTGACCAGGGTGTTCGGGTTGGCGCCGGCATCCAGGAGCTTCCTGATCAGCGGCATCGGATCCACGGTGATCAGCCAGGGGAAATTCGGCGCGGTTTCCATGTTGCGCCGGTCGACGGCCCAAAACAGCGGCGTGAACCCTTGGGCATCGGCCTGATTTACGTTGGCGTGATGGTCCACCAAGTAGGACGCCAGATCGTAGGCACCGTTGAAAATCGCCAGACTAAGCGCGTCCTTGCCGTCCGCGCCCACATCATTGATTTTGGCTCCGGCGGCCACCAGCACTTCCGCTGATTCCAGATCGCCTTCGCGCGCCGCAAACATTAACGGCGTCAACAATCCACTGGCGAACTCCTCCGGCTTACCGGGCGCGGACTTGGTGGGTGTGGTGCCCTCAAAGCCGCGGCCGGAGGCCGATGGGACGAAGTTCGACTTGGCATTGACGTCGGCGCCGCGTTCAACCAGTAGCTTCGCTACGGCAGAATGGTGCTGGGAGACCGCCCACATCAAAGCGGTGGTCCCGCCCCAGGCTTCTTTTGCATTCACCTCAGCATTGCGGTCAAGCAGCATCCGCACGGCATCCCGCTTGCCAGTGCGGGAAGCGATCATCAACGCCGTGTCTTTGGAGTTGGTGAGCGGAGCATTCACATCCGCTCCCGCCTGCGCCAACCTGTCGATCATCGCGGCGTTGCCATTAATGCACGCCAGCAGCAACGGTACGGCCCCAGTCTGGTTGGCCGCCATCGGCTTGGCGCCGGCTTTGAGGAGTAGATCCGTGGTAGCCAAGTCGTCGGCCTGCACGGTCCAATGCAGCGCTGTGGTGCCGTCAGGTTGTGCGGCGTTCACGTCCGCCTGCTTGGCGATCAGCGCGCGCACGGCAACCTGATCGCCGCGGGCGGCGGCGTCCGCAACATCGCTGGACGCACTGGCGATGACGGCGGTGGAGAGCAAAACCAAAGCGGAACACCAGCTTTTCATCGCATCTCCTGGTTACAGCGCAATCGGCTTGGTGCTTGAACCAAAGCTGGTTGTGGTGCCCTTCTTGCGCCCGGCCGCGTCATACGTTGGCAACTCATGTATGTCGTACTTGTGCAGTACGGCGAGCAGCATGTTGGAGGTCCGCTCGGTGTTGTCGGGGAACACGATGTGACGGTTGCCCTTAAACGTCCCGTCCAGTCCGCCCAGCAGGATGATGGGAACCTTCACATGCGCGTGGCGATGGGAGTTGCCCATGTTGCTGCCCTTGTATATCAGGATGTGATCCAGCAGCGTGCCGTCGCCTTCCGGCGTCTTAGCCAGTTTTTCCGCGAAGTAGGCGAGGTTCTGCACGTGGTAACGATTCATCTTGGCGTAACTGGCCACGTTCTCCGGCTTGTCCCCGTGGTGCGACGACCCGTGCCAGCCGCCGCTGAAGCCCGAATCCGGGAAACTGGCGCCGGAAAGATCCTTGCCCAGCATGTAGGTGGCAGAGCGCGTCAGATCAGCCTGGAAGGCCAACGCCAGCAAATCGTAAATCAAACGATAATGCACGGTTTTGTTTTCCGGTAGCCCGAACGGGATTTCCGCCGACGGCTCCTTGATGCTTTTCTCCATCGCGAGCTTAATCCGGCGTTCGATTTCGCGCACGTTATCCAGATAGGTTTCGAGCTTGGCCCGGTCGTCCGCCCCCAACGGCCTCTTGAAAGCCATGATTTCCTGCGTCACCGAGTCGAGCACGCTGGCGCTGGACCGCCGTCCCCGCTTGCGCTCTTCCGGATTCGTGCCGTCGCCAAAAAGCCGTTCAAACGCCACCCGCGGATTCACTTCCGTTGGCAGGGGCTGCACGGGCGAAGCCCAGGAGACGCAGTTGGTGTACGCGCAACTGTAACCCCAGTTGCAGTTGCCGAAGTTGCCGTCTTCTTCCACCCCCAGTTGGATAGATTCGAGGATCGTATCCTGGCCATACTTTTGCGCAACCAACTGATCCACCGTGATACCCAGATAAGGGCTCACCGCGTTTCGCCGCGGACGCATAGCCGAGAGCAGCACCGCGCCCCGGGCGTGATCGCCTCCGGGCTCTTCTGTGTTGGCCATCGCTTCCGGCATGTCCATACCGGTAATCAGCGTCACGCGATTGCGAAACGGCTCCAGTGGCTTGGTGATAAAGGAAAATTCGAAGTTCGCACCTTCCTGCTGTGGACTCCAGTATCCGGGGGCCGCGCCATGCGGATGCCAGATTCCGAGGAAGCGCCTGGGCGGAACTGCCGCCGTCTGCTTCAGCGGCGTTTGTGCCGGGATCATGGAATCGAGCAGGGGCAGCCCTATGGTTACACCTGCTCCGCGCAGAAACGTCCGCCGGGGAATGAACTTCTTGGTGATGAACATAACAACTCCCTTTTAATTACTCGCTCGCTCTTCCACCTGTTTGGTCCGGAACTGGAATGGCTGGCTTTTGATGATCCCCATCAGGATGGAAAAGAAACGGTCATGATCTCTATCGGCTTCATGCACGATCAAGCGTACCACCGGCATATCTTCGTCCTCCACGCCGCGCCCCAGTGCGAAGGTCATCAACTTTTCCGTTACCATGCGGACAAACTGTGGCGAATAGCGCAGCAATGCCGTGCGCAGCTCAATCGGCCCGTTGATTTTCGAACCATCCCACAAAGTCACCGCCGTGTCGATGGGCACACCGCCTTCGCCCCCTTGCCTGGTGCGATAGCTGCCGTCCGCATCGAAGTTTTCAAGCGAGAAGCCGATGGGGTCCATCAATTTATGGCAGCTTGCGCAAGGTTCGGCCTGGCGATGCAGCGTCATCTGCTCGCGTAGGGTAAGGATCTTCTTGTCGCTCTTCGTATCTTCGAGCGGAGGAACGTTAGGCGGCGGTTCCGGAGCTGGCGTGCCCAGAATGTTTTCGAGCACCCACACCCCGCGCTTCACCGGCGACGTGCGAAAGTTCTGCACCCAAGTGAGGGAAAGGACGCTGCCTTGTCCCAGCAACCCGCGGCGATAGTCCAGTTCCGATCCCAACTGCACGCGGCGGAACTGCGACCCGTAGATGTTGGGTATGCCGTAATGCTGAGCCAGCCGTTCGTTCAGGAAGGTGTAATCCGCCGTCAGCAGGTCCACTACATTGCGGTTTTCCTTGATGATGCTTTCAAACAGAAGCTCGGTCTCGCGCCGGAAGGCCTTGCGAAGTTCATCGTCCCAGTTGGGGTAGAACAGACCGTCGGGCGAAGTCGCAGGCAGGTTGCGCAAGTACAGCAACTGGTCGCCGAAATTTTCCACCAGAGCGGCCGACTTCGGATCCACCAGCATGCGGCGCACTTGCTTTTCCAGCACGGCCGGCAGGTGCAACTGGTTGTCGGCAGCCACCTTAATTAATTCGTCATCTGGAATGCTGCTCCACAGCAGGAAGGAAAGCCGTGACGCCAGCTCCTGGTCCGTAATGCGATACGGCTGTCCGGGCACGGCCGCCGCCGCCTCCCGTTCGGCGCGGATCAGGAATTGCGGACTGGTCAAAATGCGGCGTAGCGCCAATTCGATGCCGTCGCGGAAATCGCCCTCTCGCCGCCCCTCCTGATAGAAGCCCAGCACCCATTCCATATCGTTGGCGGTGACGGGACGGCGGAAAGCGCGACGCAGTAAGGTGGTCAGGATTTCCTTGTAACAGGCACTTTCTTCTGCCTGCGTCTTCGGTGTACATGTCATGACCTTGCGCAGGCTGCGCGAATCTTCGGGTCGCGTGGCCTTGAACGGTCCGCGAATGCGCAACATTCCTACTGCTGGATGGTACTGCAGCTGCGGGATCGGGTTGTCTTCGAGCGAGGTTCGCTCGTAGTGCTTAATCAGGTCCAGGCTGGGGCGGAAGTTGTCCGCCAAAAACGTGACGCCCACGGTGTGCGAACCGGCTTTGACATGAACCGTCACATCGATCGATCCGTCTCCGGAGGCGGCGTTGGCGGCAGTCAGGCCCACTCCTTTATACTCTTTGGTCGCCACCGTTTCGTTGTCGATCAGAAACAGCAGCGTCTCGCCAGGGATGAACCGTCCCAATCCGAAATTCTGCACGTTGAATGTGTAGTCGCCATCGGCAGGAAAGGCGTGGCGCACCTTCATCCCGCCGCGTGTGCCGAAAGGCAACCCATCGATATGCTGGGTTTGCGAGGTGTCGCCAGGCGCGATGTAAGCCGCTTCCGTCGGAGACTTCCAATACCCCACAGACATGCGAGCAATGCGCGCGGCAGCCGTTGTGTAGGCCTCAATGAGGGTGGGCGAAATGGTGAGCGAGCCAGCTACGTTATCGAAACCGCGAGCCGAGTTGTCCGCCGGCAGCAACGCGTTGACGTCGATTTCCAGATCCAGCAAATCCCGGATCGCGTTCGCATATTCGGTTCGGTTCAGCCGGTGCATGACCACGGAACCGGGGTTGGGACGTCCAGTGGCTTTCTGGTCGATCTGCTCTTCCAACCAATCGCGCAACCCGTCGTATTGGGCCTGGGGCGGACGATTCATGCCCGCCGGCGGCATCATGCCCGCCCGCATTTTTCGGATCACCCGTTCCCAGATCTCCGGGTGGTCTGCCACCTTGTTCAAGTCCACGTTTTGCAGGGAAAAATTTGAGGCTTTAAGCTTATCGTTATGGCAGCCGCCGCAGTACCTATCCAGAAGCGCCTTGTTGGTAGCAACGCCAGACGCCGCGGGAATCTGCGCCAGCAGCGCTTCGCATCCCATTACGCTTACGATAAGGACGGTCCGGGTCCAGGTTCCGTGCATGCGCTCTCCTCGCTCAGTGCCACTTCAGTCGCAAAACGGCGCACCTAAAGTGTTTCCAGCCAGTTAGAAATATACCTCGGACCCGGCCAGAATTCAATGGCCCTACAGAAGCTTGTGCGACATCCGCGCCTCCGGTCCCCCATACCGAAGATCTTTGCTTCGATGCAAAACACAGTTTGCAAGCAGCCCGCTGCACGGGAGGGCGGTTGCCGCTATTTCCCTACCATGTGGGAGACGTCTTTTTCATTCTCGATGCAGATGTACTCCATCAGTTCCGTGCCGGTGACCAACTGCCAGGTTAACTTTACGGACCAGGGTTTGGTGTAGGCTTTGGGATCGTTCACGGTTACGTTCACTTCCATGGTGCCGAAATCGGGGCGACGAAAACGCTCGGTGATTTTGGCCTGCTCGGTAAGCGGGCTTCCGAGGTAATCGGCCCAGAGTCCGTCGCGCAGGCCATTCGATTCAACCACCAGCACTTCGCCCTCCCAGTGGCCGGTGGAATAGCCGTTCCAGGCGGGATTGGGATCTTCGGGCAAGGGGCGGCCGTCGAGAAAAATTTGCCGGAAGGAAAAATTTCGCTCCAGCAACAACGCCAGGTAGGAGGGCGACTGCAAGACGCGGCGGGGGAACTGATGGGTGAGGTCCTGCAGAATACCCAGAGGATAACAGCCGACGTCAGGATTGTCTTTGCCAAAATCGGTCCAGCGCTTATCGCGAAGTTGTTTGGCCCAGGGCTGATAAGGAAGGCCGCCGGGCACGACAGAATTCAAATCCCAGAAGGGACCGGTGGGACGCCCGGGAACACCTTGCCCTTCCTGCGAATTGACAACGCCGCGACGGGAAGGGGCCCAAACGCCCGAAAAATCGGGCTTGTTATCGGGAGTTTTCGGTGCGGGCGCGGCGTAGTCCGGCGAACCATCGGGTAATTTGGGCACGCTCGAAGTGGGATAAGCCGGCCATTGCGCCCACACGGGGAAGGAGAGCAGCAGTGCCAGTCCTGAACGAAGGAACATTTGATCATCGCAACATAGAACCACTCATTGCCGCAACTGGGGTTTGGCGGATGCGTTGGTGGAACGGTTGGCTGATTTCCGGGCGCACCGTTTGCGAGCGGCCCTCTGAGGAAAAGATTGCGCGGGCCAGCCAGGTAAGCGTCGTGCGCGCCGGATCGCCTACTGATGCACAGCCCGAGCCGGGCTGAGGATAATGGCGATTAACCGGACGGACCGATGCGGAAGGCAACTCGATTCAAATCGGCTGTTGCGCGTTTTTGATAATGTCCCCATGAGCGGTTAATAGAAATGTCCCCATAAGCGAGCCTCAAAGAGGGGTTCGGAATTGGGGAGAACAGGGATGAGCGATGGAGAGCTGCAGCGGGCGGCGGTGTTGGCGGAGGTGA
>JANXYJ010000076.1 GCA_025350105.1 Terriglobia bacterium
CGCCCGGCTTCATCGAAACCGACATGACCGCCGTACTCTCCGAAGAGCTGAAGACTGCCATGCTGGGGCAGATTCCGTTAAAGCGTCTGGGCAAACCGGAAGACATCGCCGCTGCAGTGCGTTTCCTGGCCAGCGAAGAAGCGGGCTACATCACCGGAGCCGTTCTGAACGTGAACGGCGGGATGTATATGTAGTTATTCCACAAAAAACGGCGTTTCGTTCTCACCCCGCAAAATAACGTCGAATCGATAGACCCCATCGCCCTCCGGTTTCGCAAGCAACCGCGATCTTAACTCCGCAGGTACGCACTCGAAAACCACGTCCGCACGCGCATCGAAGAAAATGTTTGTGACCAAAGGCCGCGTCAGCCCGATCCCCAGAATCGCAACATTGATGTGCGGCGCGCGGTCTTCGTACGCGCCGGGAATGATCGTCGTGAAGCGATACACGCCGTCTGCATCCGTCCGCGCCCGTCCCCAACACCAAAAGCCTGGATCGCAATCTTGTTGACGGGGGTCTAGCGGGTGGCGAAAAATTCCGCTGGCATCGGCCTGCCAAATTTCGACGACCATGTTTCGCGCAGGCTTCCCGCCTAATTCAAGCACGTGGCCCGTGAGGATAATGTGCTGGCCTTTTGCAGCTAAGCCATTGCGCTGCGACAAATCTTCGCTGCCATCCGAAAAGTCCACAGGAAAAAATGGCCCGGTCGTGCAACCAGGGGAAACGATCTGTTTCACGGCAACTCCGGCGTCTGGCGATGCCCGCGCAAAACGAAATCGCGTTGGTAACCGATGTAGCTCAGGTCTCCCATCACGGTATCGGTGGGTTTGAAGATCAAACGGTCGCGCACATCTCTGCTAGGCACGCCATTCAGCAGCAGGTCTTTCTCATTCAAAACTTCGCCGGGGAAAAAGATCTGCGTGATGAAGCGGTTCATCCAACTGGTGCCCAAAATCGAAAAATGAATATGCGGAGGCCGCCACCACCAACCCGAATACAGCACCGGATACGCGCCGGGCTTCACCGTGAACACTTCATAGCGCCCGTCTTCGTCCGTCACCAAACGCCCTTGGCCGGTGAAATTAGGATCCAGCGGCGCGCGATGATCATCCAACTCATGAATATATTTCCCCGATGCGTTGGCCTGCCAGATTTCCATCACTACGCTTGATACGGGCGCCCCGTCTTCGTCGGTCACACGCCCGGTGACGTGAATCAGTTGCCCCAGCGCACGTGGCGAATCCGGCGCCAACCGGCACAAGTCCAGTTTGCCAACGTTCCACTTGGAAACCAGCTCCGTTGGCCCGGTGCGTTCGCTTAGCGTAAGCGGGCGCTCGATCAACGGCGCTGACGGAACACGCGTAGCGCTCGGCGTATACTTGTCGATCTGCCGTAGTGTTTGGGTCGCATCGTCATACGGCGCGTAGTCGATCTTCATAGTGGAATCATCCATCATAATCCCCTCGTGCTCACCGCGTTTTGTATTTGAACCATCAGGTCCGGCGCATCTCCATCGATCACTGTGCCCAGCGGCCGCCACCGCGCCGCCATCTTCGCATTGACAAAGCCGCGCGCAATGCTGATCACCGGCACTCCACACGCCGACGCCACATGGCCGCCCGCCGAGTCGTAACCAACATAAAGCTTAGACTGGGTGATCAGCGACGCAAAGGAGGCGAATGAGCCAGCATGTGTTCGCATGCCGCCGGCCAAGGCCCGCTGAACGCGCCCACGTTCCACGTCGTCGCCGCCCTCGTCTACCAAAACGGTCTCACCAGTTTTGGCCAGCATATCCAGCAGTGCCCGCTCAAAAGTCTCATCCAGACCCTTCGCCGCATTGCCGCCCACGCCCAGGCTGACGGTGATGTCCACCGGTTGTTCCCGCGAAACCCGAGGTGCGATGTACGGCTTGGCGTCTGCTACTCCCATTACTTCGTGGGACCAACGTGCCGCTAATTCCGGAAGTCGCGCGTTTGCATCACCACCGAAAGTTCGCGATGGAAAAAACAAATCGTTCGCCGGTGGGCACAAGGAAATCATTCCTAATTGCGAGAAGCGAGAGTCGGGGTCAATCAGCAGCCCATCTTCAAGCCACAATTCGGCAGACGACCGCAGCCGCTCCGCCAGACTCCCGCCCCGCGCGTACGGCGCAGGGAAGTGCTGCACCCGCGAATCTGTTTCAAACAATTCGTAGGATTTGCGTGGACCCACAAAACAGATGTCGGCCTTCGGATAACGCTTCTTTGCCGCGTCCAGCAAGACGCTGGTGACGGCGACGTCCGCCCCCAAGGTCACTCGTGACAGAACGTAAACCCGCTTGGCTTCGGTTGGCGCTACAGCCTTAAATGGACTTCGCAGCCGTGGCATTAGCTCCGGAGTCACGCGCGCGATCGCTTCCGCCATCAGCCCCTCATAGACTCCGCACAACTCCGCATCGAACGCATCGCTTAAACGCTCGACGACCACAGACAGAAAGGTGCGTCCGTCATCTTCGGCCAGTGCCCGGTCCAGCAATGCACTGGACCAGTTCCCGAATTTCAGGCATCGGTCCAGCAGTTCCGTGCTTGCGCTAGACGTATTTTCCAAGCAGCAGTTCCAGCTTCTTCTTGGTGATTTCCGGAATGGTTTTACGATCGGTAAGTATCGCGTGCGCCAGCGCGGATGAACACTTGCAGTCGCGGGTTTCAGGCATCGTGCGCACCGCTTCGGTCACCAGCTTCGCGGCGTTGGCCGCGTTCTGCGTCAGGTTCGCAATGATGTCGTTCACCGTCACCGCGTCGTGATCCGGATGCCAGCAATCGTAGTCCGTCACCATGGCGATCGTCGTGTAGCAGAGCTCGGCTTCCCGCGCCAGTTTGGCTTCCTGTAAATTGGTCATCCCAATCACATCCATGCCCCAACTCCGGTACAGATTCGATTCGGCGAGCGTAGAAAACGCCGGCCCTTCCATGCATAAATAGGTTCCGCCGAGCTTCGCGATTACGCCCACCGTTCGTCCCGCGCGATGCGCCAGATGTGCCAATTGCGAACAAATAGGATGCGCGAAACTGATGTGCGCCACCACGCCATCGCCGAAAAAAGTCGACACCCGTCCGCGTGTGCGATCAACAAACTGATCCGGAAGAACGAAGTCCAGCGGCTGATGCTCTTCTTTCAGCGATCCCACGGCGCTCAGCGAAAGAATGCGTTCCACGCCCAAACGTTTCATGCCGTAAATGTTGGCACGAAAATTCAGCTCGCTGGGCGAAATGCGATGCCCCCGTCCGTGCCGCGCCAGAAACGCAACCTCTTTCCCAGCCAGACGTCCTACCACATACGCATCCGAAGGCGCCCCCCACGGCGTCTCCACCGTGCGTTCTTCCTGCGCTTCAAATCCGGGCATCGAATACAATCCGCTGCCGCCAATAATGCCAATTTTCGGGGTCATAAGACGAATGAAGGAACTTCTGAGTTTAGCAAATCGCGGCGCGAAAGCGGCACTTGAAAAGTTAGTTCTGAATCAGTTCGAGCAGCACGCCGCCGGTGGATGCAGGATGCACAAATACATATAGATGTCCGCCCGCGCCCACGCGCGGGTCGTTCAAAACACGCGCACCACCTGCCTTCAGTGTTTCCACCGCCGCGTGCAGATCCGCCACCCGCAACGCCACGTGGTGAATGCCACCGCCCCGCTGCGAGATGAACTTTGCAATGGTTGAATCCGCGCTGGCCGCTTCTAATAACTCAATGCGCGATTCGCCCACCGGCAACATTGCCACGTTTACGTTTTCCTGCTCTACGCTTTCGCGCCGCGAAACCTGCAATCCCAACTGCGCCTGATAGAACTTCAGCGCTTCGTCAATGGATTCGACGGCGATTCCCAGATGGTCGATGGTCGTCTCAGCCGCTGCCGGAATCGAAACGTGCACCGGACACGCCCGCGCGGCGGCCAGCAGCTGCCCAATCCCATCTCCCGCGCTTGCAATTGTCAACACAATCGGACGTTCGTCCACCGCCGCGTGCAATTCCTGCTGCAGTTTTTCGGCGCCGGGCAGGTCCGCTTTGTTGATGGCGAACACATCCGCCACCTCCATCACGCCAGCCTTCATCGCCTGCACATCATCGCCGGAGCCAGGCGCCAGCACCAGCACAGTCACTTGCGCCAGCCGGGCAATTTCCACCTCGGCTTGGCCAACGCCGGTGGTTTCGATGATCACAACATCGCGCCCCGCCGCGTCGAACAGTGTGATCAAGCCCGCGGTTGCACGGCCCACTCCGCCCGCCACTCCGCGGGTTGCCATGGAGCGAATGAATACGCCAGTGTCGGCATGATGCTGCTGCATGCGCACGCGATCACCCAACACGGCGCCGCCGGTCACGGGGCTCGACGGATCCACCGCAATCACGGCTACCGTCTTCCCCTCATCACGCATTTGTTGAATGACCTTGTCGCACAGCGTGCTTTTACCAACGCCCGGGGGCCCCGTGATGCCCAGAATCCATGCATGGCCGGTATGCGCCGACAACGCCCGCAACAATTCCGCGTGGCCGCTTAAATGATTTTCCAGGATGGTTGCGGCACGCGCTAATGCACGCGCATCACCGGTCAGAACGCGCTCAGCAAGCTCAGTCATGCGGACGGGCATTCTTCGCAGGATCGTTCTTCGGCTGATCGTTCTTTAAAATCTGCCGGGCAATCACCAGGCGTTGAATTTCGCTGGTTCCCTCGCCAATGGTGCACAGCTTCACGTCACGGTAAAACTTTTCCACCGGATAGTCTTTGATGAAGCCGTAACCGCCGTGAATCTGCAGCGCTTCGTTGGCCACCATCACCGCGGTCTCCGACGAATGCAGTTTCGCCATGGACGATTCCTTGTTGACGTTCTTGCCATTGTCTTTCATGGACGCCGCGCGTAAAGTGAGCAATCGCGCCGCGTCAATTTGGGTGGCCATATCCGCCAACTTGTGCTGAATCGCTTGAAATTCGGAGATGAACCGGCCAAATTGCTTGCGCTGTTGCGAATAGCCCAACGCAGCTTCGTAGGCCCCTTGTGCAATGCCCACCGCCAACGCCGCAATCGAAATACGCCCGCCATCCAGAATGCGCAACGCGTCCACAAAGCCTTCGCCTTGCTTGCCGCATAGCTGCGAAGCGGGCACGCGGCAATCGCTCAGAATCATCTCATTAGTGGGCGAACAGCGCATGCCCAATTTGTTTTCCTTCTTGCCGGGACGAAATCCCGGTGTGCCTTTTTCTACTAAGAAAGCCGAGATACCGTGCGATGACGCCGCGCGGTCCGTCACCGCCATCACCACGCAGATATCCGCCACTTCGCCGTTGGTGGTAAAGGTTTTGCTTCCGTTCAAAACCCAATTGCCGTCCTCGAATACGGCCCGCGTGTGTGTTCCGCCGGCGTCAGAGCCCGATTCCGGCTCCGTCAACGCCCACGATCCAATCCATTCGCCACTGGCTAATTTTGGAATGTAGCGGTGCTTTTGCTCTTCGTTGCCAGCCAAATAAATATGATTCGTGCACAGCGAAATGTGCGCTGCCGCGCTCAAGGCAATCGATGGATCCACTCGCGCCAGTTCTTCCATCGCAATCGAGTAGTCGACATAGCTGTAGCCCGTGCCGCCCAATTCTTCGGGAAACACCGCGCCCAGCATTCCCAGGTGCCCCAACTGGCGGAACACATCTTCGGGAAAATGTTGCGTCTCGTCCCACTCCATCACGTGGGGTTTGATTTCAGCTTCTGCGAACTCGCGGATGGCCTTGCGCAGCTGCTTTTGTTCTTCGCTGAATTCGAAGTTCATTCGGTTAGGTGATAATTTCGCGGTTCTGATCCCAATGCACGGTTCGTTTTTGGCGATAGCTTTCCGCTGCCATGATGCAAGCGATGGTCACGCGATAGCCCAAATCAAAATTGGCGTTGGTCTCGCTGCCGAAACGAATCGCGTCCAGGAAATTCTGCATGTGGGCTTCCGGCGCTTGCGACGCCCGCCCCAGAATTTCGCTGCCCTCCGGTCGCGTCATTTTTTGCGGAAAATAGCGCACCTGATTGTCGCGCGAAATGCTCCCCGCGCGGCCTAATAGATGCTCGCCCACTCCCAGTTGACTGTTGCCGAACCCCGCCGACCAACTCACCAGCAAACCCTCGGGCTGCACCCCGGTTGTTCGAACCCCAGTAGTTTGAATGAACGCTACGTCCATGGTGTCGGGCGTCTCTCGCCCGTCCGGCCAAACGAAAACCCCACCGTTCATGCTGGCTGATGCCGGAATTTGCAAATTTAAAGCCCGATACCAGAACGCCAACTGCTGGCTCATGTTCTCGCTGATGGCGCCGCTGGAATATTCCCAAAAGTAGCGCCAATGCACAAACCGTTGCGCATCGAAAGCTGCTTCCGGCGATTGTGGTGAAAAATGCTTCCACGCTACACTGTTCGCATTCAGATCTGGAGTCAGCATCGCTGGCCTTGACCACTGCGGCTTGTTCACCGGCGTGTTGCGGAAGTGCCGCATGGCCAACGCACTCAAGTGGCCCACTTCATCCGGTTGCGCCAAAAATCGGGTTACATCGGACGCATGCCCGGAACTGCACGCCTGATGTCCTACCTGCACTGCGTGGCGTGTTTGTTGATAGGCGGCACGCATGCGCTTGGCGTCTCCCACTGTCAACGCCAAAGTCTTCTCTATATAGACGTGCTTGCCCGCCGCCAGCGCATCGCAAAACTGCTGCGCGTGAAGATGCGGAGGCGTCGCAATCACCATCGCGTCTATATCCTTATCGTCCAGCAACTGGCGATAGTCCGAAACCAGTTTCGCCGCAGGCACAACGCCGCCGGCTCGTTCTAAACGTTTAGTGTAGATATCCGCGAACCCCGCCACTTCCGTGTTCGCGCAGGCACGAATTTGATTGCACAATTCCAATCCGCGGTCGCCCGCGCCAATGATGCCAATGCGTACGCAGCCGCTAGCGCTGGCAGAGGGCACGGAAACCAATGTCCCGGCCAGCCCAGTGGCAACTGTTCCCAGAAATTTGCGGCGTGAATCCATCGGCATAAATCGTCCTACACCGAGTGTAGCAAGGAAGCTGTTTTCAAGCTTATTCCAGCTGCTTGTGAAAGCGTTGAATACTCAACCCCAAAATAATGACGCCGAAAACCGCCAGCGCCGTAATCTGCGGCCACAGCGTATTCAACCCCGCGCCTTGCAGGAAGATGCCGCGCACAATTTCCATGAAATAACGTACCGGATTCAGATACGTCAGCCACTGCACCATCTGCGGCATGTTGCGGATGGGGAAGGAAAACCCGCTCAACATAAAGAAAGGCTGAAAAAATAACGTGGTCGCCATCATGGCCTGTTGTTGCGTTCGCGAAATCGTGGAGATGAACAATCCCGCGCCCAGCGTGGTCAACAAAAATACAAACGCAGCAAACAGCAGCAGCCCAAAGCTGCCCGCAAAGGGCACATGAAAGAACAATAACGACGCGCCTACCACCAGCATCAAGTCCCAATAACCCACCAGCACAAATGGCAGCGTCTTGCCCAGAATCAGCTCCAGCGGACGAATGGGAGTCACCATCAACTGCTCCATCGTGCCGATTTCCTTTTCGCGCACAATCGCCATCGCCGTCAGCGATAGCGTCACCAAAGTGATGATATTCACCACCACGCCCGGTATAAAGTAGTTGCGGCTTTTCAAATCCGGGTTGTACCATACGCGGGTGGCCGGCTTCAGTTGCGGCAGCGGCATGCTCACCGGTCCGCCGGAAGCCATCGTTCCGCCTACTGCGCGATTTCTTTGCGGGCCCTGGGTGGCTTCCTGCCCGAAGCGCGCCACCGTTTGCGTGGCGAAACCGGAAACGATAGAAGCTGTATTGGAGTTGGTTCCATCCAGCAGAATCTGCACATCGGTGTGGCGGCCGCGCTGCACGTCGCGCGCGAATCCCGGCAGCACGCGGATCACGCCATCCACTTTGCTTTGGTCCAGCAGCGCCTGCATTTGATGCTCATCGGAAGGCAGCGCAACAATCTTGAAATGTCCGCTTCCTTCAAACGCCTTGTACAAGGCCCGGCTGGCCGGTGACTGATCCTGGTCCATCCACGCAATGTTGGCGCTATCCACGTCCAGGTTCACCGCATAGCCAAAAATCAAAAGCTGCAGCAGCGGAGGAATCACCAGCATCGACCGCATCCGCGGATCGCGCAACGCTTGAATGAATTCCTTCCGTATGATCGCCCGCAATCGTTGGCGCATTTTTCAAGCTACTTTCTGGCGCAACTTCCGCGCCGTGAAAAAAAACATCAACGCACCGTAGCCCAATAGCAATAGAAAGTCCGGCCATAAAATATTCAGGCCGATTCCTTTTAAAAAAATACCTTTGGAAATATTGATGAAATACCGCGCCGGCACGAATAGCGAAATCACTTGAATCACTCGCGGCATACTGTTGATGGAATAGATGAAGCCGGATAATAGAAATCCCGGCAAAAACGACGTCAGTGTACCCATTTGATAGGCGATTAACTGGCTGCGAAACGCCGACGAGATCAGGATTCCTGTGCACAACGCCCCCAACAGAAACACGCAGCTGGAAACCATCAATAATGTCAGGCTGCCTTTAAATGGAACATCAAATAGAAAAACACCCACCAGGAGACAGATAATCATGTCGGTAATGCCCACGAGAAAATAGGCCGAAAGTTTCCCCAACGCCAATTCAGCCGGACGCACCGGCGTCGAGAGCAGCTGCTCCATGGTCCCGTTTTCCCATTCCCGCGCAATGGTTAACGAACTCAGGTTGGCGGTGATAATCATCATGATCACCGCGATCAGGCCGGGAACGATGAAATTGCGTGAGACCATATCCGGGTTGTACCAGACCCGTACCTGCGTGCCCACTCCTCCTTGGGGAACGTTACCGGCCCGCATGGTTTGCGCTGCCAAACGGATGCGTGCGCCGTAACCTTGTACCACCGCTTCCGCATAGCCTTGTGCGATCGATGCAGTGTTAGAATCGCTTCCGTCCAACAGTAATTGCACCTGCGCCGTTTGTCCCGACTGGATATTGCGCGCATAGTCGTTCGGGATCACCACCGCCACCAGGGCCCGCCGCGCGTCCATGGCCTTTTCAATAGGCTTGTAACTCTGCACGGTTTCAATCACATTGAAATAGCGCGAGCCCTGGAAGATACGCACCAGATTCTGGCTCTGCGGTGTGCGATCCAGATCGAACACCATGGTCGGAATCTTGTCTACGTCCAGGCTCAATGCATAGCCGAAAATCAGCAGCATTGTCAGCGGAATCGCAACCGCCGATGCCAGACTGCGTGGATCCCGCACCACGTGCAGAATCTCCTTGCGTGCCACCGCTTTCAGACGACGGAAATTCATGCGGCTTTCCCGTCTTTCTCTACTTTGTCTTCTTTTTCTTCCTTCTCAATCAGGCTGACGAACACATCTTCCATGGATGGCGAGATGTGCTCCAGCGTGTGAATGTCGATCTCGCTGCGGCCTAATACCGAGCGAATTTGCTGTTCCGCCAGTTCGTCATCGGATACCGTCACATGCAGTCCGCCGCCGAATACAGCCACATCGGCAACGCCCGCGCATCCCTGCAGCAGGGCCAGGCTTTCCAGCAGATTTGACGTTTCCAGATTCAGCAGATGCCCGCTGCCCAAACTCTGTTTCAGTTCGGCCGGTGAACCGAGCGCAATCACGCGTCCGCCATACATCAACGCAATACGATTGCAATACTCGGCCTCATCCATATAGTGGGTGGTGACGAATATCGTATGTCCCGAGCCGGAAAGCTGGTAAATCAATTCCCAGAAACTGCGCCGCGCAATCGGGTCCACGCCGCTGGTGGGTTCGTCCAAAAACAGAATAGGCGGTTCATGTAAAATCGCGCAGCCCAGCGCCAGCCTTTGTTTCCAGCCTCCCGATAGCAGCGCCGTCTTCATTTCCTGCTTCTCTTTCAGATCCGCCATCTCCAGCACAAATGCCAGCCGCGCCGGAAATGTTTCGGGCGGAACGCCATAAATCCCGCCGAAAAACTCAATGTTTTCGCGCACCGTCAAATCGTCGTACAGCGAAAACTTCTGCGACATGTAACCGATGCTGCGTTTAATGCTTTCCGGCTCCGTCTTCACGTCGAATCCGCCCACCATCGCCCTGCCGGAGGTCGGCGGCAGCAGCCCGCATAGAATGCGAATTGTGGTGGATTTCCCCGCGCCATTGGGCCCCAGAAAGCCGAAGATCTCGCCGCGCTTCACCTCTAGCGACACCCGGTCCACCGCCACAAAATCGCCAAAGCGTTTGACCAGATTATCCAACTGAACGGCGGGCGTGTTTTCGTTAGGCAGCACGCGAAGTCTCCCGCTTGTGCAACTCTTCCTTACGGACCAGCGCGATAAACACGTCTTCTAAAGACGGTTGAATCTGGCGATATTCAAACGGAACCAATCGCGCCAAACTCTCGGGCGAAGTCACTGCCGGATTCAAAAACAAATGCATATCCGCGCCCGTCGGCTGCACGGTTAACACGCCCGCCTGCTGCTCCAGCGTCTTGCGCAGTGCATGCGCATCGCCGTGGGCCGTTATCCGATAGCAGGCTTCCGCAAGGCCCCGCTTCAAGCCCTCCGGCGTGTCCATTTGAATCATCCGGCCTTGATTCATGAAGCCCACACGATTGGCGCGCTCGGCTTCGTCTAAATACGCGGTGGTCACGAAAACCGTCAAGCCCTCGCGAACCAAGTTGTAGAGAATGGCCCAAAAATCCCGCCGCGAAACTGGATCCACTCCATTGGTCGGTTCGTCCAAAAATAGAACCCGGGGCTTGTGTAACAGCGTGCACATCAACGCCAGTTTCTGTTTCATCCCGCCCGAAAGTTTCCCCGCTGGACGATTTTGAAACGGATCCATGCGGGTCATCTGCAGCAGCCGCGCGCTCAATTCTTTGCGTTCGGCGCCAATGATTCCGAACAGATCAGCGTAAAACGCCATATTCTCGGCAACCGTCAGATCGGTATACAGCCCGAAGCGCTGCGCCATGTACCCGATCTGATCCTTCACCGCGTCGATTTCTTTGCTGACGTCATGCCCCCCCACCACCGCGCGGCCCTCGGTCGGGTTCATCAATCCCGTCAGCAGCCGCATCGTGGTCGTCTTGCCCGCGCCATCGGGACCCACCAACGCAAAAATCTCGCCCTCGCTAATTGTCAAATTCAACCGGTCCACCGCCACCAGTTCGCCGCCCGCCCGTTCGCCGCCCGCCCGTTCGCCGCTTGGATTGACGAACTTCCGCGTCAGGTTTTCCGCGACAATCACCGCCGGGCGATGGGCCGTCACAACGGAATCTCCGCATCCACCGGCATATTGTTCTTCAACTCGTGGTGAAGATTGTCCACTTCCACCTTGATGCGGTACACCAGCTTCACGCGCTCTTCTTTGGTCTGAATCTGCTTAGGCGTGAACTCGGCCTCAGCGGCGATAAACGTCACCGTCCCCTCGTAACTTTTTTCTTTATAGGAATCCGTGCTCAGCTTCACCTTGGTCCCCAGCTTCACTTTTCCCAAGTCGCTTTCGGCCACATACGCCCGCAGCCATGGATGATCCTGATCCCCAATCGTCACTACCGTTGTCCCTGCCGCCAACACCTCGCCCGCCTCCGCCGATTTCACCAACACAACGCCATCAATCGGCGCCACAATCACGGTATCGTTCAATTGCGCCGCGGATATTCCCGCTTGCGCCCGCGCCCGCTCAATTTCGGACCGGCGCGCCACCAGTTCCTGCTGCTTTCTCTGCAACTCGATCCGATTGGCCTCGGCCGTTTTCACCGCGGCTCTGGCGTTGGCTAATTGCGCCCGCCCCGCCGCCTTCTCTTCCTGCCGCGGACCCTCTTTCACCAACGCCGACCTCTGCTGCGCCTGATTCACTGCTGCGCCCGCCGCCTCGAACCTGGACCGCGCCTGATCAAACTGCGACGTCGAAATGTCCTTGTTCTTGTACAGCGTTTGCGCGCGATCCCAATCCGCCCGCGTCAAATTCATCTGCGCCGTGGCCTCCGCCACCGCCGCCTCAGCCTGTTGAATTTCCTGCGGTCTGCTGCCAGCCATCAACTCATCCAAATGCGCCTGCGCCTGATCCACCACTGCCTGCCGCGCCGCGATGTCGCTTTCGATGGTGGCCTGCTGATACTCAATGGAGGTTTTCAGCTGCTCGTAGGAACTCTGCGCGCCGCCAATAATCGCCACGTCGCGCGAACGCTGTTGTTCCAGTTGTACCGGGTCCAGCCGCGCAATCACTTGGCCTTTTTTGACCAGGTCGCCTTCTTTTACGTTCAAGTCCGTCATCCGGCCCGCGATCTTGAACGACAGATCCACCAACGTAAGTTCCAGATTTCCTGAAACCTGAATGCTCTTGCGTGGCGGCGCGAAAGTTCCGTTCTGCCACAAATAATAGCCAACGCCCGCTGCAATCAGCAAAATTAAGATAGGAAGACGCTTTTTCATTGGTTGATATAGTCTCCGATGGTTCCCGTGGAGGTGGCCAAATCCAGCCGCGCCACGTTGTAGTCATACAGCGCCACCACTTGGTTATCCCGTGCGCGTTGCAAGCGGGTTTGCGCATCGGTCACTTCCAGTGACGTTGCCACCCCCGCCTCGTAACGGCGCCGCGCCTGCGCCAATTCGTTCTCTGCCAATTGCAGGCCGTCGCGCGACGCATCCACTTCGCCCTTGGCCGAGTTGAAATTTTCCAGCGCCATACGCACCTGTAATTCCACTTGCTGTTGCAGGTCCCGCAGACGGATTTGCTCCTGCTTGATCTGCGAAAAACTCTCCTCACGCCGCGCCTGCCTGCGGAATCCGTCAAACAGGGGAATCTTCAGCGCCACGCCCATCGTATAAGTCGCGCGAGCGCCAATCACGTCCGGCCCAATCGCCCCATAGTCGGCTTGCGTGCCAATGGTCGGCAGCCGTTCGCTTTTCACCGCGTCGTAGTTGAAGTGCGCCACTTGCTCGCGCTGTTGCTGTGTTTTCAGCTCCGGCCTCAACCTGCGCGCTTGGGCCAACAACGCGTCGGCGCCAGCTACTTCGGCGCCCTTCTCATCCAACTTACTGGTGAACTCTACGGGAGAATCCAGCGCCAATCCCATCGCTTTCAGCAGGATCAACACGGCTCGCGCGCGGTCGTTTTCGGCGCGGATCAATCGTTGACGGTCATTCGCTAACTGCACATCCGCCCGCGTCACTTCAATGCCCGTGCCAGTGCCTGCGTTCTGTTGGCGGTTCGACAAGTCGAGCAAGGCTTGCGATAGATCCACGTTTGCCTTCGCCGTATCCCTCACCGCGTCCGCCCGCAAGCACGCCAGATAGTCATGCGCCACTTCGTCGCTAATTTGCGTCTTGGTGGAATCCAGATCCAATTTGACGGCGGTCAGTGACGCCTTCGAGGCCTTCAACTTCTGACGGTCGCTGATATTCAGTACAGATTGTTGCGCCGTGGCCCTGGTGTCCAACACGCTGAATGGCCCGGAAATGGAAGGGATCGAGAATCCCGGAATCGGTATCGAAAAACTAAACCCGAACGCCTTCAAATTGGTGGTCTGCCTGCGATCTTGTACCGATGCATCCAGGTTCGGCAAAAAAGCCGCGCGCGCTTCGACAACCTTCTCTTGCGCTTGCTCAATACTTTCCTGCGCCAGCGCAATCCGCGTGTTGCCGTCCGGCGCAATGGCAATCTCCACAGCCCGTTTCAGACTCAGCGGCAAAGGTGTGCGCGTTTGCCCGAAGGCTCCCGCCGCGCACAGCAGCAGATACCAAATCCAACGTTTCTTAAGACTTCGCATTCACTTTTTCTCCCTGCGGCGTGAGGCTGCGCGGTTCCTTGGCTTCGCTGCCGCCTTGCGCGTCCTGTTCCTTGCTGCGACGGCACCGCCATTAGGCGCACGCAATCCCGCCGACAGAAATTCGGTCAGGCGCCAAATCAAGGCAACCCGGTCTAATGGCTGTCCCGGGGTCCCCATCATCCGCGGCAGCGCGGCCGATAGCGCCAGGACGTGCGACATCGATCCCGCCATGAACTGCAGCCGCCACAGACACTCTTTTCGGGGTAGCGCCGGTCTCGCCCGCCCGATGGCTTCGGCGAAACCTTCCGCAACTTCCTGCATGTGGCGTTTATAGACCCGTTCAAAAAACTGATCCGGGTTGCTCAATACCCGCCCAAGCAGAGGCACTGCCGGCAGAATTTCCATCTTTAGCAGCGGAGACAGATACGCCTCCACAATCTGTTCGACACTCGCCCCCGGCCCGGCCGTCCGCAGCATCTCCATGCGCTGCTGATTCACCGGCCGGATCCGCCGTTCAATCACCGCATCGATCAGGCTGTCTTTGCTTTGAAAGTGATAATTCACTGCCGCCAGATTCACCTGCGCCTCGGTGGTGATGTCCCGCAGGGAAGTGGCATCGAAGCCTTTTTGGCCAAACAATTTCTCCGCCGCATCCAGAATTCTGGTTTTGGTCACCGCCACGGAGCCGCCGGCCAGCGTGCCCGCTGGAGATGCGGACGAGAGGGACGGCGGAAGGGAGACCAGGGCATTCATACGTATGTTTGAATCATACGTGTGAGCGATTCGCAAGTCAAGCGAAAATCGTTCTTGTTGCAATCCCCAGAGCGCGTCCTGTAGAATCGCCCCCATGGCAGACCTCGAAGTCCCCGTCCTCATCGTCGGCGGTAGCCTTGTCGGCATGTCCGCCGCCATGCTCTTGGCGCACCACGGAATCCGCGCACTCACCGTCGAACACCATCGCGGCACCGCTATCCATCCGCGCGCCGCCCTGATCAGCCAGCGCACCATGGAAGTACTCCGCACGGTGGGACTGGAAGGCATTGTTCGCGAACAGTCGGAAACCCAGTTTCTTCAGGATGGCGCCATCATGGCAGTGGAGACGCTTGCGGGTAAAGAACTCGCCTGGTTCATCGCCAACATGAACGAAGGCATCCGCGACGTCAGCCCCACCATCCGCCTCTTCATCACCCAAAAATTATTGGAACCACTGATGCAGCGGCGTGCCTTGAAGCTAGGTGCCGATCTCCGCTTCGCCACGGAAATGGTTTCCTTTGAACAGGACGCCACCGGCGTCCGCGCCGTAATCCGGCACCGCGATACCGGCGAAACCCAGAACATCCGCGCCCGTTACATGATTGCCGCCGACGGCGCGCGCAGTGGCATCCGCGAAAAACTGGACATCGCCATGCAGGGCACCGGCATCTTCTCCAAAAGCATCACCATCTATTTCCGTGCCCCGGTGGGTCCCCTTCTGCGCGATCGCAACCTCAGCGTCATCTACGTGTACAACCCCAGCGTGCGCGGCTTCTTTCGCATCGAAAAGCCTTATAATACGGGCTTCTTGGTGGCCAACACCACCGGCGATATGGCGCATCCCAACAGCGATCTGTGGGATCTCGATCACCAGCAATGTGAGCAACTGGTCCGCGCCGGGCTGGGCGACGACAGCGTTCCGATCGTCGTCGACGACGTCATGAAATGGCATGGCCGCGCCGACACGGCCGAACGCTATCAGGTGAATCGTATCTTTCTCGCCGGCGATGCCGCGCACTGTTTGCCCCCCTATGGAGGGTTTAACGGAAACTGCGGTGTCCAGGACGCTCACAACATCGCTTGGAAATTGGCCGCTGTGCTGAAGGGCCACGCTGGCGCTGGCTTGGTCGACACTTACGCCGTTGAACGTCACCCCGTAGGAGCCTTCACCGCCCAACAAGCTTACTTGCGTTACGTTCTGCGCGAAGCGAAATACCTGACCACCGAAGGCCTGCCCGCGATGGAAAATGATTTAAACGTGGAGCTTGGTTATCGTTATCACTCCTCCGCTGTCATCGCTGAACCCGATGACGATGGCAGGCCGCACGAACATCCGCGCGACGCCAAAGGCAAACCCGGCTCCCGAGCTCCGCATCTTTGGCTGGAGCCCAACCGCTCTACACTCGATCTGTTCGGTGCAAAGTTTGCGTTGCTTGGTGGCCCCGATGCCGGTGACTGGCTTACAGCAACGGATGCTCTTGATGTGGACGCGCACAAAATCACAAACGCCGATTTCTGTGATGCCTACGGCATCACCCCGCAGGGCGCCGTCCTGGTTCGTCCCGATGGCTTCGTCGCATGGCGGGCCAAATCATCAGAGGCCAACGCCCACGCCGCTTTGGCGAATGCGCTCGATCACGTGCTACACCGCGCCTAAGCCATTCCAAGACGCGCGATCATAAAGTATCGTGCAAACACTCAAGCTGGTCACGGAAATTCAAAGCGGCGTTCAAGAGGACAAGCAAGTGAAACTGTTGTTCTCCGGCCCGCGCCGAAAGCTCTTGCAGATTACCCTTCGCAATCACGCAGTGCTGGCCGCACACCAGGCGGCCGAGCCCATCACCATTCACTGCATTGCCGGTTCCGGAACCTTGGAGTCCCCTGTGCCGGGCGAGCAGTTGGCCTTGCTACCCGGGGTGCTGATTACCATAGAGCCGAACGTTGATCACGAAATCCAAGCCACGCCCGCCGTCTCTATTCTTCTCACTAAATTCGGCCTTGACTGAGCATCATCAATAGCCTCGATGCCGCAAGGCATCGTCTATACTCGATGCCGCAAGGCATCGTCTATAGTGGATAGAGTTTGCCTGCTACCGATCCCGCAACCAACCAACTCGCTCTGCGCACACGCCGCAAAATTACCCGGCGTTTGATCCCATTCCTGTTCATTCTTTACATCGTTTCCTATCTGGATCGCGTCAACCTCGGCTACGCGGCACTGGAGATGACCCGCGAACTCGGCTTCTCCAATTCCGCTTTCGGTATCGGTGCCGGCATCTTTTTCATCGGCTATTTTCTGATCGAGATCCCCGCCACCGTTCTGGTCGAAGTCTGGAGCGCCCGCAAATGGATCGCCCGCATCATGATCACCTGGGGCCTGCTCGCCTCTGCCACCGGCTTTATTCAAACCGCGCATCAACTCTATTGGGTCCGCTTTTTTCTTGGGCTCGCTGAAGCCGGTTTCTTTCCGGGCATGATCGTCTACCTCACGCACTGGTACCGGCGTGAAGATCGCGCGCGTGCAGTGGCGTTATTCATGACGGCCATTCCCATTTCCCAATTGATCGGCGCGCCGGTTTCCGGTTTACTGATGCGCGTGCACTGGTTCGGTCTGTCCGGTTGGCGTTGGTTGCTGATGTTGGAGGGCGCTCCTGCGCTCGTGCTGGGCGTCGTCACGTTTTACTACCTGACCGATTGGCCCAAAGACGCTACCTGGCTGAATGAAGACGAACGCAATTGGATCACCAACGAATTGGAAGCCGAAAAGCGTGCCACCAAGGCCGTGCGCCCCCTCACCATCTGGCAAGCCATGCGTCAAGGCGACGTCATCAAACTCACCCTGGCTGCGTTTTGCGGACTCACTGCAGTCTACGGTTTTGGCTTCTGGTTGCCCAAGATCGTCCAGAAGTTTTCCGGACTCAATACCCTCCAGGTCACTCTGCTCGCCGGGCTTCCTTACTTGGCGGCGTTTCCGGCCATGGTGTGGAACGGCTGGCATTCCGATCGCACCGGTGAGCGACGCTGGCACACAGCCATCCCGTTGGCTGCGGCTGGATTGTTGCTGATTCTGGGACAACATATTGGTGCCAATTTGTTTGTGGCGATTTTGGTGCTCTCATTGGCCGCCATGACGGTGCACAGCTACATTCCCGTGTTCTGGCAGCTGCCCACCAGCTTCTTAACCGAAGCTGCCGCTGCGGCCTGCATCGGCATGATCAATTCTTTCGGCAACCTGGGCGGGTTCGCGGGGCCTTACGTCGTCGGCTATTTGACCGACCACACGGGCAGCTACTCCGCCGGCATCGCCTATCTCGGCAGCATGTCCTTCTTAGGAGCGCTGCTGATCTTATGGGTGAAGTCCGGTGCCGATAATCTGAAAACGGCCCGAAACACTTCGTAGTAAAATTGTTGTTTCTGCAAAACCGAAAGGGAGAACTACCAGATGCGCTACCTGAAAACACTCATGGCCACTGCCGCATTGTTGGCATCGGTCACCACACTCAACGCGCAGGACGACAAAGGCGGCAAGAAAAAGGGCGGCTTCCAACTGCCTCCCATGATCCATAAATAGTTGCGGTTGCTCGGCGGCCTATTCAATACTATTTGATTGGGGCGTAGGGCAGGGCATCTACAACCTTTGTCGCAATTGAATTGTCCTTTAAAGTATATATGCAATACAAGAAGCTGGGAAATACCGGTATCACCGTATCGCGATTGTGTTTAGGCTGCATGAGCTACGGCGGCGGCGATCTTCCGCCCTGGACCCAAGGCACCAAGGGCTGGCACGTCGATAAAGAAGCTTCGCGCGAACACTTCAAGATTGCGCTCGACGCGGGCATTAACTTCTTCGATACCGCCGATGTCTACTCCGTCGGTTTAAGCGAAGAGATCGCGGGCCAGCATTTGCGCGATATGGCCTCGCGCGATGACATTGTGTTGGCAACCAAGGTCCACGGCATCATGGGCCCTGGTCATAATCAAAGAGGATTAAGCCGCAAACACATCATCGAAGGCTGCGAAAATTCGCTGCGCCGCCTGGGCATGGACTACATCGATCTATATCAGATCCATCGCTGGGATTCCACGACTCCCATTGAAGAAACCCTGGATGCGCTCGATTCATTGGTGCGCGCAGGCAAAGTGCGTTACCTGGGGGCCAGTAGTATGGCCGCCTGGCAATTTTCCAAAGCGTTGTATGTGGCCAATGAACACGGCTGGCAGCGCTTCGTTAGCATGCAGAATCACTACAACCTGATTTATCGCGAAGAAGAACGGGAAATGATTCCCCTGTGCATCGATCAGGGAGTTGGTCTGATTCCCTGGGGCCCCATGGCCCGCGGTTTTCTCAGCCGAAAAACCGCGCGTGACGGCAGTTCCACGGTGCGCTCCACCGTGGATACGTTTGCCAAAGACATGTACTATGCCGCTGACGATTTTGTGGTGAACGATGTGGTGTTACAGGTGGCCCAGCAGCGCGGCGTTTCGCCCGCGCAAGTCGCCGTCGCATGGGTGCTGCAGGCGCCCGGCATCACCGCGCCGATCATTGGAACTACCAACGCCGCTCAGCTAAAAGATTTGCTGGGTTCAGTGGATCTCAAGCTGACGGCGGAAGAAATCGCGGCGCTGGAAAAGCCATACCGTCCGCATCGCGTTTTGGGGTACGTGCCAGCCACGCCAAAGGCGATGTTGGGACGCAGTTAGTCTGCAGGCTGGCTCTGTGCGTGTGGTCTAAGCGCATTTCCCACTGGTTAGGTTGGTGGCGGTCAGTATCGTTAATTATTTCAGCATCGTTTAATTATTTAAACATCATCTATTTCAGCATCGTTTCTGTTAAGGGCGCCCCGATCCCAAAGATTACGCCGTCAGGCCGGCGGCTATTCGTCTCCCGCATAGCGAGGGACCAGATATCGTTCTGGCGGACGCCCATCACTCGCAGGCCCTCGAAGCTTGTTCCGGAATTGCTCCTTTTGGCCGATCCAAGCCCTCTGACAGGAGAGCGCTCAGACTCCTTGTTTACAATCTAAAGGCAGGTTTGAAAAGCACGGCTTCACAGCTGTCCCAAGTCGCTGAAGCAGCACGGAATCGGGTTTCCGGCCACCGCCAAGTGGCACTGGACGCCTACAAAGCCACACCTGCGATAATAGAATTTACCTGTCTGCCCCAGGCTCCTGTCTGCCGATGTGGGCCCCTCTGATATGTGGATCGTTCAACTCGCCCTTCGCAGACCCTACACGTTCGTCGTTATGGCGCTGGCCATCCTTTTGGCTGGCGGTGTGGCCATCACGCGGATGCCCGCTGATATTTTTCCGGATATTGATATCCCCATTGTGAGCGTGGTCTGGCAGTTCAATGGTCTGACGCCGGAACAGATGGCCGACATCATTGGTACCCGTTCGGAACGCGGCATGACGACTACCGTCAACGACATCGAGCACATGGAGTCGCAGACCACCCAGGGCATTTCGGTGATCCGGCTGTATTTCCATGAAGGCGCCAAGATTGAGTCGGCGGTGGCGCAAATCGCGGCGCAGACTACCCAACAGGTAGGCTTTATGCCGGAGGGTGCCCGCGCGCCGAACGTGGTCCGCTATAACGCGGCCAGTGTGCCGATTTTGCAATTGGGGCTTTCGAGCGACACTTTGAGCGAGCAGGAAGTTTACGACGTTGGCAACAACTTCATGCGGACCCAATTGGCCACGATACAAGGTGCGGCGATTCCTCCCCCGTTCGGCGGCAAATCGCGGCAAGTGATGGTGGACTTGAATCCGCAGGCGCTCTATTCCCGGGGCCTTTCCCCCGCGGATGTTTCGGCGGCGCTTTCCAGCCAAAATGTCATCATGCCGTCGGGCACCGCGAAAATTGGCGGGCGTGAATATCGCGTGGAAATGAACAACAGTCCGGACGTGATTGAAGCCTTCAACCGCCTGCCGCTGCGGACGGTAAACGGCAGCACGGTTTTCGTACGCGATGTCGCGCAAGTGCACGACGGCTACTCCGTGCAAGGCAACGTGGTGCGGCATGATGCCAAACGCGGTGCGCTATTGACGGTGCTAAAGAACGGCAAGGAATCTACCATCGATATTGTCGAGCGCGTAAAGGACGTCCTGCCGCGCATTCAAGCCACTTTGCCGCCGGGGCTGAACGTGGCGCAGTTGTTCGATCAATCGGTATTCGTTCGCGCGGCGGTATCGGGCGTCGTGCGCGAGGCCGTGGCGGCGGCGCTGCTTACGGGCGTGATGATCATGCTGTTTTTGGGCAGCTGGCGCAGCACGCTGATCGTCTGCCTGTCTATTCCCTTATCGATTCTGGCCTCGCTCTCCATCCTGTATGCCATGGGGCAGACCATCAACATCATGACGCTGGGCGGCATGGCGCTGGCCGTGGGAATCCTGGTGGACGATGCCACGGTGACCATCGAGAACATCCATCGCAATATCGGCATGGGCAAGGCCCTGGTGCCTGCCATTCTGGATGGCGCCAAACAAATTGCCGTTCCCGCGTTTGTATCCACCTTGTGCATCTGTATTGTGTTTGTGCCGGTGGTGTTCCTTACCGGGACAGCGCGCTTTTTGTTTACTCCGCTGGCGCTGGCGGTGGTGCTGGCCATGGCTGTGTCGTATCTGCTCTCCCGCACGCTGGTGCCGACACTGATTCATTTCCTGATGCCGGCCGAGATGCGCTTCCATCAGGTCCCCATTGATGGTCCCGGTGGCGAAGCGGAAATGGACGATGCGGGCTTCCTGTGGCGGGTGCATCATCTGTTTCAAAAGGCCTTTCAGAAGATGCAGGATGTGTATTGTGACATTTTGGATTCCGCGTTGCATCATCGCGGACTGGTGGTACTGGGGTTCGCGCTGCTGTCCCTCTCCTCGGTGGCGTTGTATTCGCGGATTGGCGCGGATTTTTTCCCGCTGGTGGATGCCGGGCAGATTCGCCTGCACGTGCGCGCTCCGTCCGGGACCAGGATTGAGGAAACCGAGGCCCGGATTGGCCAAGTGGAGCAGGCTATCCGCGCCATGATCCCCCGGAGCGAAATCGCCGCGGTGCTGGATAATATCGGGCTGCCTTCGGTTGCGTTCAATCTGGCTTGGGGAGACAGCGCCACCATTGGCTCTTCGGACGGAGAGATTCTGGTTTCGCTGCAGCCAGAGCACCACTCCACCTGGGATTACGTGCGCCGCCTGCGCCGCCAATTGCCGAAACAATTTGCCGACATGTCGTTTTTCTTTCAGCCGGCAGACATCGTCAGCCAGATTCTGAATTTCGGTTTGCCGTCGCCCATCGACGTGCAGATTGCCGGGCCGCAGCGCAACGTCGACAAGAATTTTCAAATTGCCCAGCAGATGGCCGCCCACATGGCCACTATTCCCGGCGCGGTGGACGTGCATGTGCATCAAGTGCGCGATCTTCCCATGATGCGCCTGGATGTGGACCGCGAACGCGCTGGCGGAATGGGCTACACGCAACGCGATGTGGCCAGCAGTCTTTTGATTTCGCTGAGCGGCACCGCGCAAGTGGGTGCCAATTACTGGGTGAATCCCGCCAACGGCGTGACTTATAACGTAGTGACGCAAACCCCTTCCACCCAGATGGATTCGCCCGAAGAACTCTTGAATACGCCGGTACATTCCGGCAGTGGATCGACGCAAACGGTGGGCAATGTGGCGCAGCTAACGCGCGGCTTAACTTCCGCCGTGGTCAGCCACTATAACGTGCAGCCGGTGTTTGACGTCTACGCGGGCATTCAGGATCGGGACCTGGGCGGCGTCTCGGAAGACGTAGACCGCGTGGTTGCCGAATACCGCAAGAAACTGCCGGTGGGCAGCGTGATTGACGTGCGCGGGCAAACCTCCACCATGCGGAGTTCCTTCACCGGCATGGCGTACGGTCTGGTGTTCGCCATCGTGCTGGTGTATTTCGTGATGGTCGTCAATTTTCAGTCCTGGCTGGACCCACTGATCATTTTAATGGCGGTGCCGGGCGCGCTGAGCGGCATTTTGCTGATTCTGTTTTTCACTCACACCACGGTAAGTGTTCCCGCTTTGATGGGGGCCATCATGAGCATTGGGGTGGGAACGGCGAACAGTATTTTGTTGGTGACGTTTGCCAACGACGTCCGCCGTGAACAGGGCGGGAACGCACTGCAAGCGGCCTTCGAGGCTGGACGGACCCGCTTGCGCCCGGTGGTGATGACCGCCGTCGCTATGCTGGCCGGTATGATCCCCATGGCGATGGGCCTGGGCGAAGGCGGCGAACAAAATGCGCCGTTGGGCAAAGCGGTGATTGGCGGTTTGCTGTTCGCCACCATCGCCACGCTGTTTGTGGTGCCGGTGGTGTACAGTCTCCTGCGCAAAAAGGCGCCCCGGAATTTCGATGAACCAGTCAGCCACCCAATCGAAATGGAATTGGTCTGACGCAAGTTTTTAACGCGAAGTTTTTGACGCTGTGTATTTGACGCTGTGTATTTAACGTAAGGAAGCCCAGGAACATCTGTGTCACGTAACTCATCACGTAACTCATTAGCGGAAGCCGCAACGGAAGGCTACACCAAGCCCCACAAGAAATCGCATTTCGGTTTTTTGGCGCTGGTCATTTTACTGGCGCTGGCGCTGGCCGGGGGAATTGCCTATGAATTGTCGGCTCGCAGGATGGAGCAAAAAACGCTGGCCGCGGCCGTCGCCGATACCGTTACCAGTGGGCCGCCGGTGGTTTTGGTTGGCCATGCGAAACTGGCGCCCGGCGATTCCACTGTCGAAATTCCAGGGCAAACCGCGGCCTTCATGGAAACGCCCTTGTTTGCGCGGGTGGACGGATACGTGAAACAGCGCAACGCGGAAATCGGCCAGCGCGTTCGCAAGGGCGAAGTGCTGATGGAGCTGGAAACGCCGGATCTGGATCAGCAAATTGAACAGGCCCGGGCAACTCTCGCGCAATCGAAAGCCGCCCTGGCACAATTGCAAGCCACTGTCCATGCCCTTGCCAGCACCATGAAGCTAACCCAGTTGACCGCCAGCCGGACCAAGGCATTGGCGGATCAAGGTGTGCTGGCCAGGCAGGACGCCGACGATAAAACCGCCGCCGCGGATTCAGCAGAAGCCAATCTGCATGCCGCCGAAGAAAATGCCCACGCGCAGGAAAGCGTGATTTCGGCCAACGAATCTGGTATCCGCCGACTGCTGGAACAGAAGAAGTACGCCAAGCTGGAGGCGCCGTTTGATGGCGTGATTACGGCGCGCAACGCGCAAGGTTCTGATATCGGGACACTGATCACCTCCGGCAGCGGCACAAGTGCGCGCGAGATCGTGCGGGTGTCACAGATTTCCACGCTGCGCGTTTACGTCAACGTTCCGCAAAGCTACGCGGCCCTGATGCGGCCTGGGCAACTGGCCAATCTGGAAGTGGATGAATTTCCCGGCCGCCTGTTTCCGGCAAAAGTGCAATCCACCACCAACGCGCTGGACCCGGTGGCGCGGACCCTGCAGACCATGCTGATGGTGGGCAACGCCGGGGAAGTTCTTTTGCCGGGCATGTTCGTGAAAGTGCGCTTTCAGCTGCCACAACGGGTGAACGCGCTGCGGGTTCCCTCCGATGCGCTGGTGATTCGTTCGGACGGCACCACACTGGCGCTGGTGGGCGACGATCAGAGAGTTCGCATTGTCCCAGTGGTGCTGGGAAGGGACTATGGCAAGGAAGTGGAGGTCCTGTCCGGCATAACCGCCCTGGACCGGATTGTACTGAATCCCAGTGAGGCCGTGCGCGATGGCGTTGCGGTGAAGGCCGCGCCGGTTCCAAGCCCGGTTCCAGTGAAAGAGCTGCCGCCAACTCAGCGCAACAAATAATAGAAGTTGCGGGGCGCTGCTGACCGCGAGCAAACGCTGCTTACCCCAGGCTGCTCACCCCAGGCTGCTCACCCAAAGGATCGCCAACAAACGCGTCGGTTATTCCCGCTACCAGAATTCCCTTTAACACCGCCTACCAGACTACGGGCATCTCCGGTAAATCACTGTAAAACAGCTGCTTGCGCGTTTCTCTGGGGTGTTCCCTGGGCCTTGACAGGTTCAAGGTTCAGCAACCGGCTTCGATAAGTCTGTTGGGCATGGGAAACCGGCCTATGAAATCACCCCATAAAGGAATTGTATGAATCTCGCTGGTATGAAAATTCTCGCAATCCTGGCCGCCTTGGCGGGCCTGTCCTGCGGAGCACTGAAGGCGGAAGTGCGGATTGCGTCCGATGATGCGCTGAAAGCCGCTGTGAAGAAGACCGCTCCGGACTATCCGCCCATCGCAAAGCAGATGCACATTGGCGGCAAGGTCAGCGTGGAAGTGACCATTGACGCCGAAGGTAATGTGGAAGACGCAAGGATTCTCTCCGGCAACGCGCTTTTGACGCCGAATGTGTTGAACGCCGTGAAGAAGTGGAAGTTCACTCCCTTTACCGGGCCGGGCGGCGAAGCCACCAAGGCGGTTGCCACCATCGATATTGATTTCAAGCTCTGATGTTGATTTCAAGCTCTGATCTTTGCCGAAAACGAAGTACGACGATTGCAGGAGACTAAAATGTTTAAGACAACCACCATCGGGGCGAAACTGACGCTCAGCTTCGCGGCCATGTTGACCTTGGTGCTGATCTTGGGTGCCGCATCGTTGAAGATCAATCTGGACCTGGGAAATCAGCTGGATAACGCGGTGAAGGTGACCGCCAAGAAGCAAATGCTGGCCGGGCAGATTCTGGCGTCAGCGGCGGACATGACCTCGCTTGAGCGCGGCGTCTCCACCAGCACCATATTGCAGCAGAACGACAAGGCTACAGCCTTTCAGCGGCAGTATGGCGAAGCGGAACAGAAAGTCCGGCAATATCTTCGCGAGTTCGCCGGGTTTGAAAACTCCGCCGAAACGCAGGCCCAGCTAAAGGCGCTGAGCGAGGAAGAAGAGGCGCTGCAAAAAACCCACGAAGGCTTTGAGCGTCAATTGGCGGCCCAGCAAATGGACCAGGCGCTGAAGACCTTCGACGACGCGCTGCTCCCGCACCTGGGCAAAATGAGCGATTTGACTCGTGAATTAGTAGCCCAGCAAACCGCGCAACTGGCGTTGACCGCGCAAATCGCCTCCAGCAAACAGGCCACCAGTCGCTGGATCACTCTGTCGTTGCTGGGGTTAAGCCTGGGTGTGGGCATGTTCGTGATTTTCGTGGTGCGCAGAGTCAGCAGCGATCTGCGGAGCTATACCCAGCAATTGGCCTCCTCTGCCCACGGGGTATCGGAGGCAGCAGTGCAGATCAGCTCTGCCAGCCGGTCGCTGGCTGAAGGCGCGTCACGGCAGGCGGGGTCGCTCGAGGAAACCTCGGCGTCGTCTCAACAGTTGAAGGCCACCACGCAAAGCAATGCACAGAATTCGCAGGAGGCTACCAAGCTGATGGCGCGCACCGACGTTCAGGTGACCGACGCCAATCGCACTCTGGGAGAGATGGTGGTCAGCATGCATGCCATCGGCCAGGCCAGCGAAAAGATCGCGCGCATCATCAAAATCATTGACGAAATTGCCTTCCAAACCAATATTTTGGCGTTGAATGCGGCTGTGGAAGCAGCGCGGGCCGGTGAATCCGGCATGGGTTTCGCGGTAGTGGCCGACGAAGTCCGCAACCTGGCCGGGCGCTGCGGGCAAGCCGCCGGCGATACCGCCAATTTGATTGAGGAATCCATCAACACCACCCGCCAGGGCAAAGCGAAGCTGGATCACATGTCGGTTGCCATTCGCGGCATCACCGAAAGCACCGTGGAAGTGAAGCGCCTGGTGGATCAGGTGAGCGCGTCCAGCGGCGAGCAGGCCCGCGGCATCGAACACATCGCCGAAGCACTGTCGGAAGTGGAACGGATTACGCAACAAGCGGCGGCCAGCGCGCAGGAGAGCGCCAGCGCAAGTGCCAACATGTCAGAGCAATCGGAAGCGATGGATGCAGTGACCAGGGAACTGGTGGCCATGGTGGGCGAGTAGCTTGTTTCCTGTAGTTTCTGAAAGGTTCGATGGAATGAAACAAGTTATGAAACAAAGACTTACTATCGGAAAGAAGATTACTGCGCTGGTGGCCTGCCTGATTGCTGTGGCAATGCTGCAGGGCGGCCTGGCGCTTTTGAATCTGCGTGCCTTGGATGCCAACATCCTTGGCCTTACCGACGGTGCGATGCCGGGGCTACAAAACATGGCCGCCGTCAGCGGGGATCTAGCCTCCTTTCGCGGCGATATCTTTGAGCACATGCTCGCCGCAACGGAAAAGGATTCCGCCGAGGTGGAAACGCGGCAGCAGAAGACCCGCCAGAAGTTGGCGAAGGACATGGATCTCTACGAAAAATACATCAGTCAAGCGGAGGATCGCGAACATTTCAAGGACCTGCGCGAGAAACAAGCCGCGTTTTTCAATGCCTGGGAGAACGGGTTGCGGCCCATCAGCCGAAAACACAAGGCGCTGCGATCCTTTCAGGTATATGGCGAACAAGTGCGCCCCCGCTTTAATCAGCAGATGGCCACCGTGAATGTGATGCGCGAATGGAACTCGGAATCCGGATTGAGGATCGGCAAGGCGGCCACCAGTAGCAGTGCCTCGGCGCAGTTCTGGACCAAGCTGATTCTGCTGGGGATGGTGCTGGCCGGGGCGGGTTTCTCGTGGTTTATCGTCCGCGGCCTCAACCGCGACCTGGGCGGCATCGTGAACGAACTCACCCAGGGTGGCGATCAAGTGGCCTCCGCCGCCGGGCAAATTGCTGGTTCCAGCCAGGCGCTTTCGCGGGGCGCCACCGAACAAGCTGCGTCCCTTGAAGAAATATCGGCATCGATCGAAGAAATGGCCGCGATGACCAGCCGCAACGCGGAAAACAGCAGTCAGGCCATGGCGATGATGCTGGAAACGGCGGCGCAAGTGGAGCGCTCCAATCGGGCTTTGCAGGACATGATGGCCTCGATGAGCGCCATTAAGGAATCGAGCGAACGTGTCGGCAAAATCAACAAGACGATTGACGAGATTGCCTTTCAAACCAATATTCTGGCGCTGAACGCAGCCGTGGAGGCCGCGCGGGCCGGCAGCGCGGGCATGGGTTTTGCGGTGGTGGCGGGTGAGGTGCGCAATCTGGCGCAGCGCTCCGCGGTGGCCGCCAAGGATACGGCGGTATTGATTGAACACGCCGTGGCCAGTTCCGGCGAAGGCGCGGAACAACTGGAACACGTCGCCGAAGCCATTCGCGCGATTACCGAGGGCGCGGTGAAGGTTAAGAATCTGGTGGACGAAGTGAACGAAGCCAGCCGCCAACAAGCGCAGGGCATAGACCAGGTGGCCCAGGCCATCACTCAAATCAACACCGTAACCCAAACCAACGCGGCCAGCGCAGAGGAGAGCGCGGCGGCCTCGCAACTGTTGACCGCCCAATCGCAGGAGATGCGCCGGCTGATGTCCTCGTTAAGAGAAATGGTGGAGGGCACGCAAAGCGAAGCCGAAATGCCAGCGACGCGACAGAAAGTGGCCGGAAACAAGCCGGTGAACGCGGCCGTCTCTTCATCTTCATCCTCATATTCATTTTCAACTTCACGCCCGCATGCAGCTCCATCTCCGGCTTCGGCTTTTCGTCCGTCTTCGGCGGTAGTGCGAAAAGCGCCGGCCGCGGGTTTTAAGACGGCATCGTCATCGACAGCAGGCAGCGCAACACCAGCCCGGGTAACACCAGCCCGCCCAACACCAGCTCGCCCAGTTGCCGGGATGAATGCTGGCCTGGGTACCGGACCTGCGCCCGGGCGGCCTACTATGCTTACCGCGGCCGTGCTCACAAGCGAAGATGAATTTCCCATGGAATCGGATCCAGAGGGCGGTTTTCACAGTTTTTAAGCCCTCGGTGCCAGCGCGAGAGAGTTTTGAGTCCAGCCCATTTCCAGGAATCGCCTATCACCTATCACCTATCACCTATCACATGTCAGCGGTCAACGGAGAAACGATTATGTCTATTGTTGCCAGTCACTCCCATCCCAGTCACTCCCCTCATGGGGATGCAAGCCCCTCCGGCGCCACTTTGCCCGCCGACCCCAGAGCTGGAAAATATTTGACCTTCCAGTTGAACAAGGAGGAATTCGGTATTCCCGTCTTGCAGGTACGCGAGATCATGGGCCTGCAGGATATCACGGCGGTGCCCAATACGCCGGACCATGTGAAGGGCGTGATCAATCTGCGGGGCCGCGTGATTCCGGTGCTGTGCTTGCGCTCACGCTTCGGGATGGCGGCGGCCGAACACACCGGCCGCACCTGCATCATCGTGGTGAAAGTGCGCGGCGAAGGAGGAGATGTGCCGCTGGGCGTCATCGTCGATGAAGTCTCCGAGGTGGTCAACATCGGGGCTGTGGACATCGAAAATACTCCGGACTTCGGCGTTGGCGTGCCCTCGCCGTATCTCTCGGGAATGGCCAAGGTAAAAGATCGCGTAAAAATTCTGCTCGATATCGATCAGTTGCTGGGGCATACGGCCAGCCAGGAAATTTCCGCGCTGCTGTAAACCTGCTGGCCAATCTCAGACACTTAAGAACCCGAAAGCAAGCCCAAGCCCAAGTGAAAGCAAAGCCCCTATGAGCTCTCAGCACAATCGTTCCTTCCGCGCGGAAATTGATGGCTTGGCCACCCGTGCACTGATCGCTTCCTCCGACGCCGATTCGGTGGCCCGGCTTCTGGCCGGTTTGAGTGAAATTTCCCGGCAGGCCGCGGAGGAGGGATTCGCGGCCATTCCGCCGGCCGTCGCGAAGCTGCAGCAGGAGATGGGCAAGCAGGGGAACCTGAATCCGCTGCTCTCCGGGATCGGGCAGTTACAAAAACTGTTGGATGACTCCGCCGGCGCCACCGCGGAACCAGCCCCGTCCACCGGCTGTTCGATTGCCGCCGACCCCGAACTTTTAGGTGAGTTTTTTGTCGAAGCGCGGGATCATTTGATCTCCATCGAGGCGCAGTTGCTGATCATCGAACGCGAACCCTCGCAGATCGACGCGTTGCACACCGTCTTCCGCAGCTTTCACACCATCAAAGGGCTGGCGGGTTTTCTGGAACTTGACGCCATCCGCAACGTAGCGCACGAAGTGGAAGCCCTGCTCGATCTGGCGCGCAACGAAAAGCTGGTGATCACTCCGCCGGTGATCGATGTGATTCTGGAAGGCGCGGACTATCTGAAGACGGACATAGCGCGGGTGGAGCGCGAATTAAAAGGGGTTGCCGCGTCGTCTTCCCTGGACTATCGCAACCTGCTGGGACGGATTCAAACGCAGATGGCGGGCGCGGAGCCGGCGCTGCTACCCGACCGGCCAAACCATGCAGCGGCCGCAATGACGCCGGAAGCAGCGAGGCCGCCAGCCGAACCCGATCAGACAAAACCACAGAGTGGTGCCACCCCGCCAGCGGACCCCGCGACGCTGTCTTTTACGCAAACCCTGCCGCAGACCCTGACGCAGCCCGAACCTGGCCCGGATGAAGCTGCCGCAGAACCGCCCAAAGCCTTTGCCGCCGGCAATCATACGGCTACCAGCAACACCAACACCGCCAGCAGCAATATCGCCAGCAGCAACATCGCCAATGCCGAGGGGCGGGTGGTGAAGGTGGACATCGGGAAATTGGATTTCCTTATGGATATCGTCGGCGAACTGGTGATTGCGCAGTCGATGGTGACGCATGACCGCAGCGTCGATGCCGCGGCCAATCCTAAGCTGCTGCGTAATCTGGCGCAACTTACCCGCATCACCGGCGAAGTCCAGAAGACCGCCATGGGCATGCGCATGGTGCCGGTGGGGCAACTGTTTAAGCGTTCGGTCCGCCTGGTGCGCGACCTGATGCGCAAGTCCGGCAAGGACGCCGAACTGGTGTTAACCGGTGAGGAAACTGAAGTGGATCGCAACATTGTTGAGGAACTGGCCGATCCGCTGATGCACATGATCCGCAACGCATCCGATCATGCCATCGAGCCACCCGAGGAACGAATCAAAGCGGGGAAGAACCCCAAAGGTAAGATTCAGCTAAAGGCCTATCATCAGGCTGGTTCCATCCTAATTGACGTGGCCGATGACGGCCGTGGGCTGGACCGGGAAAAGATTTTGAAGAAAGCCCGCGAACGCGGACTGATCACCGACGGCAGTCAGTTGCCGGATAAGGACGTCTTCAATTTGATTTTTGAGCCGGGTTTTTCCACCGCCGAGAAAGTGACCGATATTTCCGGCCGCGGCGTCGGCATGGATGTGGTCCACAAACAGATCCAGCGGATGCGCGGCCGCGTGGATATTGAATCGAAGCTGGGGCAGGGAACCACTTTCCATCTGAAGCTGCCTTTGACCCTGGCTATTATTGACGGCCTGGTGGTGGGCGTGGGCGGCGAACGCTACATTGCGCCGATTTATGCGGTACGCGAAATGTTCAGGCCGGCGGCCGAATCCATCTTTACCGTGGAAGGCCAGGCGGAAATGGTGCTGGTCCGCGGCGGTCTGCTGCCGGTGGTGCGCTTATACCAGCGCTTCGGTGTCACCCCGAAAAGCGAAGACATCACCCAAAGCCTTCTGGTGGTGGTGGAAAGCGAGGCCCGCTGCTTCTGCCTGGTGGTGGACGAACTGATCGATACCCAGGAAGTGGTGATCAAGAACCTGGGTGAGACTTTCCGCCAGGTTGGCGGCATTGCGGGCGGAACCATTTTGGGCGACGGCCGCGTGGGATTGATTCTGGATATCGACGGGCTTTTCACGGGGAAAGCGGATGCCTGAGACCGCCGCGCTTTACATCGATAAAACGGGTTCGGGGCGTATTCGACCGCAAACGTTCGATCGCATCCGTCACATGCTGTATGAGAAGGCGGGCATCGACTTGCGGCCTGGAAAGGAGGAACTGGTCAGTTCGCGGTTAGCCAAGAAACTGCGGGAAACCGGCGCGGCCAGTTACGAACAATACCTGGACGCGGTGGCGGCGGACCGGACCGGCGAATCGTTGACGGCGCTGATTGACGTGCTCACCACCAATTTCACGTCTTTTCTGCGCGAGCCGGCGCACTTTGTGTTCCTGCGTGAAACCGTCTTTCCCCAACTGGCCGACCGCGATTCCCTCCAGTTCTGGTGCGCCGCGGCCGCCACCGGCGAAGAACCGTATTCGTTGATTTTCAGTATGCTTGAAGGTTTAGGCACACTCAAACGCTGCCGCCTGCTGGCCACCGATATTTCTACTAAGGCATTGGCCACCGCCCGCAAAGGCATTTACGCTGAAGACCGCCTGACGGGGATTCCCCGCGAATGGCTGCCGCGCTATTTCCTGCGCGGCGACGGGCGCTTCCGCGGGCAATACCAAGTGAAGCGCGAGATTTCCGCTCTGGTTGATTTTGTCCAGCTGAATTTGATCGAAAACTTTCAACACAAACAAAAGTTCCCGGTGATTTTCTGCCGTAACGTCATGATCTATTTTGATCGCCCAACCCAGGAACGCGTGGTGAAGCGCATGCAGCAGTTTCTCGAACCGGGCGGCTATCTGATGGTTGGGCACGCGGAGAGTTTGAACGGCATGGAGCACGATTTGAAATTTGTGGAGCCAGCCGTTTACCAGTTGCCGGAATAAGACCAGCTTGCCCCCGCGTGGTAGGCCGGGTAAGTGGAAACTAAGACCCCATAAAATGGAAACCATTACCGTAGGAATTGCCGATTGCCGCCTCAGCAACCAGCCCACCGACGTCCTGGTCACCCATGCCTTGGGTTCCTGTATCGGGGTAGCCGTGTACGACCCGGTGGCCCAAGTGGCCGGGCTGCTGCACTTCATGTTGCCCGAGTCCTCGCTCGATCCGGAAAAGGGGAAAACCAAGCCATATACCTACGCCGATACCGGAATTCCCAGACTCTTTCGCGCTGCTTATTGTTTGGGTGCCGATAAGAAGCGCATGACCGTCTGGCTGATTGGTGGTGCGCAGGTGCTGAACCCGGCCGGTATTTTTAACATCGGCAAAAGGAACCACATGGCGTGCCGCAAGATCTTGTGGGCCGCCGGGATGATGATTCACGCTGAAGAAGTGGGTGGCACGCTTTCGCGCACGGTGCGCCTGGAGGTTGGCAGCGGAAGACTCACTTGGAACAATGGCGGCGGCGCGCTGCAGGAAATGCCGGGAAAGAAGCGAATGGCTATGATGCAAGCAATCGATTCCGCCGTGAATCCCAAACCCAACGCTAAAACAGGAGGCTTGCTGTGTCCCTTCGTGTCTTAGCCGTGGATGATTCCCCCTCCATGCGGTCATTTATCCGGCGTGTGCTGGAGCTGTCGGGATTAGAGATTTCCGAATACCTGGAGGCTGGCGACGGCTTGGCGGCGCTGGAAATATTGCAGCGCGAATGGGTG
Source organism: Terriglobia bacterium (assembly GCA_025350105.1). Lineage (GTDB taxonomy): Bacteria > Acidobacteriota > Terriglobia > Bryobacterales > Bryobacteraceae > Palsa-187. Next base: position 32,954 of record JANXYJ010000076.1, read on the forward strand.
GATGTGATTCTCACGGATATCAACATGCCGCGCATGAATGGCGAGGTATTTATGCAGCGGCTGGCGGAGTCCGGTCTGACAGAGTCGATTCCTGTGGTGGTCATTTCCACCGACGGCACCGCCTTGCGCCGCCAACACTTAGATTCCTTGGGGGCCCGCGGCTATTTGGTGAAGCCCTTTTTGCCGGAGGCGCTGCGCTCGGAAATTGAACGCGTGCTGGGCCTGGTTGCTGCGCCCGCCGAAGAGCCAGGAGACGAAAATGCTTTCTGAAGACCCAAAACTGGACAACGCTCTTTCGGCAGCCGTCACCAGCGGAATGATCCCGGTCGATATGGTCCGCGATGCCCTTGGCACGTCCGCCCAAAATGTTCTGGAAACCATGTATTTCACCGTGCTGGAGGAGGAAGCGGGCGCTGGGGTACCGCTTACAGGCGGGCCCAATATGCGCGCTCAACTGGAGTTTTCAGGAGAGTGGAACGGGAGCTTTTTCGTCGAAACCTCGTTCGACGCCGCGCGCGAGGTGGCCGCCAATTTCACCGGAATGCTCAACGCCGAAGCAATCGGTGATCAAACCGCCGGAGAAGTGCTCGGCGAAATGGCCAACATGGTCTGCGGATCGATCCTCAGCTTCTTGGGCCGACAGAAGCGCTTCGACCTCAGTTCCCCGAAAATTACTGGTCCGGATTTACCAGCCGACCCGGCCCAGCCAGGACTACCAGTCCCGTCAGGCGTTCAAGTCCAGCGTACCTTTATTCTAGCCGGCGGAAGTGCCATTCGGTTTGCCATTGCCAGCGCCGCGTTCCTCCCCTAAGTAAGCGGCGTCGCCAGCGGACGGAAAACCAGCAGAAGACTTACAAGACAGGGAACGGACAAAACGGAAAACGGACAGCAGGAGGAGGAGCCTGGGGCTTTCCCCGCTGCCCGCCAGGTCAAATTTATCGTGCCAAATAAGAAAATACGCGTCCTGGTTGTCGACGACTCTGCTCTGGTTCGCCGTCTGCTCAGCGAATCGATTGCGAAGGAGCCGGACCTCGAAGTGGTGGGCGCTGCACCCGACCCGTTTGTCGCCCGCGACCTCATCCTCAGCCTCAAGCCCGACGTCCTTACCCTGGACATCGAAATGCCGCGCATGGACGGCCTTACATTCCTCACCCGGCTGATGCACTATCGGCCGATGCCGGTGATCATGATCAGTTCGGTGGGGCAAGCCTCCAGCACGGTGGCCATGGAAGGGCTGCGCCGCGGCGCGGTGGAAGTGCTGGCCAAACCCTCTGGTCCTTATTCAGTTGGCGAAGTGGGCCAGGTATTGGCGCAAAAAATTCGTGCCGCCCACGCCGCTCGTGTGCGCACACCGGGCCCGCCCGCGCTGGTGTCCCGCATCCAGCCAGTGGTCCGAATTCCGGCGGATCATCTTTCTTCCAGCCTGTTGGCAGTGGGAGCCTCCACCGGAGGCACCCAGGCCATTGAAGAAATGTTGCTGGGGATGCCGGCCCAATGTCCGGCCACGGTGGTGGCACAACACATTCCCGCGGGTTTTTCCGCATCTTTCGCGCATCGGCTAAACTCGCTGTGTCCGTTTGAAGTGAAGGAAGCCGTGGACGGCGATATTGTGGCCCAGGGCCGCGTGCTCATCGCTCCCGGCAACTTTCATATGATGGTGCAGAAGCGCGACGGCATTTTCATAGCCGTGGTCCGCGATGGCCCGCGCGTGCACTATCAAAAACCCGCCGTGGACGTGCTTTTCGGTTCCGTCGCCAGTTTGCAATTGGCCCACTGCGTTGGTGTGCTGCTCACCGGAATGGGTGCCGATGGCGCGCAGGGCTTGCTGCAAATGCGCCAGGCCGGGGCCACCACAATCGCACAGGATGAAGAATCCTGCGTCGTCTTTGGCATGCCCAAGGCTGCCATCGAGCTTGGCGCTGCCCAGCACGTGCACCCGCTCTCGCGCATTGCTCACGAAATCGTCACCGCCCTGCAAACTCCTCGCTCACCTAAATTCGCCGGCGTCGCTTAGAGTAATTTCGCCAGCAAAAACCTGCGGGCCACTGGCACGCTCGTGTAAACTTCTCTAGATACGTCATGAGGAGGAGACTGCATGCGCAAGGCTCTATTGCTGGGAATCGCCGCTTGTGGCATCGCGATGCTGAGTGGCATCGTCATGCTGGTGCAATGGGACCAGCCCACCGTCCACGGCCAAACCAAACCTGGCGCGGGTTTTGCCGCGGTGCCCGGCACAAAAGGTGGCTGGGACCTCTCCGGCCCCTACGACGCAGTTCGTGATTGGCCCAAGCCCATGTCGCAACTTCCCGGTCACGAAAAGTGGGGTTGGGGTGCGGTGGAAGGCGTATTTGCCGAAAGTCCGAATCGCATCTTCATCGTCCAGCGCGGCGAGTTGCCCGCCCTTACCCGCCCGGCCGGCAAACCCGTTCCGCAGTTCGGCCCCAGCCTCTCTTTCCCAGTGGGACAAGTTCCCTTTCGCAACGCTTCCCAAGGCCCGGTGGCGGCGCTGCCCGGCGGCGGCGGGCCCGGTTCACTTCCTGAAGACGCCGACAAAAATTGGGGCGGCACCAAAGGCGTGGACGCCCGCTGGGAACACAACATCGTCGTGCTGGATGCGCAAGGAAACATAACCGAGCAGTGGACCCAATGGGACAGCATGATCAAGCGCGCCCACGCCGTCTACGTCAATCCCTACGATCCCGAAAAGCACGTCTGGGTGGTGGATGATTACAGCCACGCCGTGTTTCAGTTTTCGAATGACGGTAAACGCCTGACGCAAACCCTGGGAACCGTAGGCCAGAGTGGCGCCGACGGCACGCACTTCAACCGGCCGACTTTTCTCGCCTGGCTGCCCGATAGCACTCTGTTTGTGGCCGACGGCTATAACGGCACTCGCGTGGCTAAGTTCGACAAAAACGGAAAATTTCTTTTGGATTGGGGCATGAAAGGCAATCCGCCTGGCGACACCCGCCCTGGCTATATGAACGTGGTCCACGGTATTGCGGCGGATCCGGTGACCCATCGCGTTTACGTCAGTGACCGCGGCAATCGCCGCATGCAAGTGTTCGACGAAAACGGTAAATTTGTCGACCAGTGGCCCTTCAACACTCCATCCTCGGTCAACTTTCTTTACATAGCGGCCGACCGCGGCCTGTGGGTCTTCGATGACACTACATCCAAAATCGTCAAGTACGATCTGGAAGGCCATCTGCTCTATTCGTGGGGAACGTTGGGAGATTTTCCGGGCGGACTCTTCAATATCCACGGAGCAAGCGTCGACCAGGAAGGCAATCTCTACGTCGCCGAAGTGGCCAACGGCCGCGTCCAAAAGTTCCGCCCCCGCGCCGGCGCCAATCCCGAGTTCCTTGTCGGCAAGCCGGTCTACCCTACGTGGAAATAATGTCCGGAAATAGTGCCTGGAAATAGTTCACGCAAACCTTCATGAGTCCTTCTTCTTCTCGTCCTGCCGCCTCTGCCAGAAAGAAGGGTCCACCCGGCGGGCCTCTTTTCGCGCTGCTGAAACCTTACCGCGCCCTGGTCTTCGCGCTGGTGCTGATGACCATCTTCGGCAACGCCCTGAATTTGGTCGTGCCCAAGCTTATCTCGCGGGCCATCGACGCCTACACCCATAACACCCTGGTTCTTGAGCGCGTCATGCTCCAATTCCTGCTGGTGGCCGCGCTCGTGTTCGCGCTCACCTACGCGCAAAGCATGCTGCAAACCTATGCCTCGGAACGCGTCGCCCGCGATCTGCGTACGCGCCTCGCCGCGAAGATATCGCTGCAATCCTACGCTTATGTCGAAGGCATCACGCCCGCGAAATTGCTCACCAACCTCACCTCGGATGTCGACGCCGTAAAGCTGTTCGTCTCCCAGGCCATCGCCACCATGATCGCCTCCGTCTTTTTGATTCTCGGCGCCGGCATTATGCTCTTGACGATTAATTGGAGACTTGGTTTAAGTATTCTGGGCGTGGTCCCTTTCATTGGCATCACCTTCCAAGTGGTATTGAAGAAGGTCCGCCCGCAATTTCAAAAGGCCCAGGAAGCGGTCGACTGGCTCAATCGGGTGATCACCGAAAGTATACTGGGTTCGGCTTTAATTCGCTTATTAAATACCCAGCAGGCTGAATATGTTAAATTTCTAGCGGCCAATACCGAAGCCAAGGATATCGGACTGCGCATACTCCGCCTATTCGCGGGTATGATCCCCATCATCACTTTTGCCACAAATTTGGCCACCGTGATCATTCTCTTACTGGGAGGACACTTCGTCATCGCCGGCAGCATGAGCCTGGGCGATTTCACCGCATTCAATTCGTATCTATTTATTCTGATTTTTCCCATTATCCTGATCGGTTTTATGAGCAATGTCATCGCCCAGGCCACCGCTTCTTATATGCGTCTGGGGGCGGTGCTGAATGCGCCGGATCCGCAGAACGCGGGCGGCCTGGTCCGCCAACTTCACGGCGATATCACGCTGCGGAACGTATCGCTTTCCTTTGGTGACAAACCCGTCCTGCGCGATGTATCATTCACCGCCGAGGCTGGCAGCCGCACCGCCATCATCGGCCCCACCGCCGCCGGCAAAACGCAGTTGCTGTATTTGCTGATCGGCCTGCTGCCGCCAACCTCGGGCACCATCACCTACGACGATCAACCTCTCGACGCCTACGACAAGGAGTCGCTGCACCAGCAAGTCGGCCTGGTGTTTCAGGACAGCGTCATCTTCAATCTGACACTGCGGGAAAACGTGGCTTTCAGCACAGCCGCTCAGCAGGAGGCCGCCCAGGCCGTTACACAGAATGCCGCGCGGGCTGTTACTAACGTGGACAAGGCTATTGCGACCGCCGAGCTGGGCGATTTCATCGCGGCCTTGCCCCAGGGCGCGGAAACCATGATTGCCGAGCGCGGCACCAGCCTTTCCGGGGGCCAAAAGCAGCGGGTCATGCTGGCCCGTGCGCTCGCGCTCAATCCCAAAGTACTGTTGCTCGACGATTTCACCGCCCGCGTCGACGCCACCACCGAACACAAAATCCTTGCCAACGTTCACGAAAATTATCCTGGCATCACGCTTGTCTCCGTCACCCAGAAAATCGCCTCGGTGATGGACTACGACCAGATCATTCTATTGATGGAGGGAGAAGTGCTGGCCTCCGGAACCCATTCGCAGTTGATGGAGGCATCGCCCGAATATGTCCAGCTCTTTGATTCACAACGCAGCACCAGCCATCTCGAAGTCGCCTCCTAGCGGCGACTATCGTCTCGCCGGAAACACGCAAGTCTCCGCGTCGCTACGCGCTGGCATTCAGCGTTTAACACCTTTGTTTGCGGACGAACGCCGCGATGTGATCATCGCCGTCACGGCGGTCACCGTCAGCTCCGTGGCGGCGCTGGTGGCGCCGGTTCTCATCGCCCGCGCCATCGATCTTTATATTCGTGCCAAAGACTCGCCCGGTCTGTGGCGCGCAGCCGGTTTCGTGTTGGGTTTCTATGCCATCGGCGTGATTGCAAGCTATATTCAAATTCGCACCATGGGCAGCGTCGGCCGAAAAGTTTTATTTCACGTGCGCAACGAACTATTCCTTAAACTCCAGGAACTGCCCCTCGCGTTTTTTAATCAGAATAAAACCGGCGATCTGATTTCACGTTTAAATAACGACACCGACAAGCTAAATCAATTTGTCTCCCAGGCTCTGATGCAATTTGTTGGCAGTACGTTTTTGATGGCCGGCGCAGCCATCTTCTTATGCACTCTGAATCTGCGCCTGGGGACCGCCGCCCTGCTGCCGGCTGTCGGTGTATTGCTATTCACCCGCGCCACCGCTGGCTTCATCAAAAGACGAAACGCAGACAGTCTGCAGACTCTTGGCGCTATGAGCTCGGAAGTTCAGGAGAGCCTGAACAATTTTAAAGTCATTGTCGCCTTCAACCGCATCGACTATTTCCGCAAGAAATTCGCCAGTGCGAATGAGCTAAATTTTGCCGCGTCGGTCAAATCAGGCGTCGCCAACGGTGTATTCATGCCGCTTTACGGTTTCTCCGCGCACCTGGCCCAGCTTGCAGTCGTGGCCTATGGTTTTCATCTGGTGGCCGTAGGCCAAGCCACCCTCGGACTGCTGGTTGGCTTTCTTTTGTACGTGAATAACTTCTACGGCCCTCTTCGCCAATTGGCCACCGTGTGGTCGTCGTTCCAGTTGGCGCTGGCCGCTATGGACCGTATCTCCGCCGTCATGAACCTGCAATCCAACATGCCGGTAGTGGCGAACCCAGGTACACAGGCCGAATCCCTTCTCTCCTTCCGCAACGTGCATTTTCACTATCCCGAAGGCACCGAAGTCTTGCGCGACCTCAGCTTCGAACTCGAAAAAGGCAAAGCCTACGCGCTGGTGGGCCCCACCGGCGGCGGCAAAACCACAACTGCTCTATTGATGGCCCGGCTGTACGATCCCAGCGGCGGAACTGTCCTCCTGCACGGCCGCGACATTCGTTCCTACACTCCCGAAGAGCGCGTGCAAAAAATTGGTTTCATCTTGCAGGACCCGTTCCTGCTCAGCGGCAGCGTAAAAGACAACCTGCTCTACGGCAACGACCAGTACAAAAACTACACCACCGATCAACTCAGCCAGGCGCTAAAGGACGCCAATCTGGAAAAACTTTTGGCGCGCTTTTCTGAAGGGTTGGATACCCAAGTCTCCACCAGCGGTAACAGCATCAGTCTGGGGCAAAAACAGTTGATCGCCTTCATGCGCGCCGTTTTGCGTCAACCGGAGGTGCTGATCCTGGACGAAGCCACCGCCAACATCGACACCGTAACCGAAGAACTGCTGGAAGAGATCCTCCGCAAACTTCCTGCGTCCACCACGAAGGTGATCATCGCGCACCGCCTGAATACCATCGATAACGTGGATCAGATTTTCTTCGTCAACTCTGGGGCGGTCACCCTCGCGGGGTCCATGGAACAGGCCGTGGACATGCTGCTGCACCACAAACGCGAAAGCTAGCGTAACATCGTTAGTGGACGATTCTAAGGAGTAAACATGCGATCACTGATTTTCACCGGAATAGCCGCGGCGCTGTTCGCCTTTTCTAGCGCGCCCACTTTTGCCGCCGAAATTGCCGCCGCGCCCAATGGCGTCAAGCTCACCAAGTACATCATCGGCGTCGCGGATCTTGACAAGAGCTACGCTTTTTACCACGCGCTGGGAATCGAGTTGGCGGGCAATAAGAAGGACCTCGGCAAACCCGCGCCCCTCGCCGACATGATTCGCAATCTGGTGGACGTGCCAACCGGAACGAAATTTCGCAATGCAATGCTCACCATCCCTGGCGCCGATTTCGCTCTGGAGATGACCGAGTTCAGCGATATCACGCTCCACGCCGGCCGTCCGCGCATGACGGATCCCGGCGCGTCGCTGCTCATCCTCATCGTTCGCGACGCCGGTGCCGCGCTCGCCGCCGCCAAAAAAGCTGGCGCCGAAGTGGTGACACTCGGTGGTGCGCCCCTTGGGGTCGGCGCCAACAACGCCAACAAAGCCGTATTTGTGAAAGACCCCGATAGCTTCTACGTCGAACTGTTGCAGCCGGCAACGTTGCCTGTCACTACCGCGCCCGCCGGGTCCAATATCATCGGCGCCCGTTTCGCAACCGTGGTTGCGGATGCCGAAAAGGCCGCGCAGTTTTATCGCGACAAATTTGGCTTGGAAGCGAAAGTAGACGACTGGATCACCAGCGGTAATATGTTGAAGGTAGTTGGCATGGCTGATGGTCAACGGCGCAATGCTACGGTCTCCGTGCCCGGATCCTCGCTCACATGGTCGTTCTTTGAATTTAAGACGAGCGGAAGCACGTCCTACAAACTGCGCATTCCCGATCCGGGCGCGCCGGCCATCGGCTTCCAAGTGCGTGACCTAACCGCGGCAGCCACAACCATGAAAACCAATGGCGGCTCGGTGATCACCGTCGGCTCTGGTCTGAAAACTCCCGACGGTGGCAGCGTTGCTTTCACTCGTGATCCCAATGGCGTTTTGGTGGAAATCGCCCAAACCGGCAAATAACCAGCACTATGCTTAAATCATTTCTCCTGGTGATTGTGCTGATGTTCAGCTTGTGCGCGGCCAGCATCAACCCTCCCACGCATGCGCCGCAGAACCTGCCCATGACGGCGCAGGAAAAGAAAAACCTGCAATTCGTCTTGCATTGGATGCGCGAAGTGATCGAAGCCGGCCACTTGGAACTGGCCGCAAAATACCAGGCCGAAAACTATATCCAACACAATCCCAGCTTGAATACCGGCCGCGATGGGTTTGTCGAATTCTTCAAGAAAGTCAGCCAGCCCGTCAACCCTATTCCTAGCAAGCTGAAAAATCCGCCCGTGGTCGCCGGGGCCAAAGGCGATTACGTCTGGCTCATCTTCGAAGAAGAAAAGCCCCTGTCGCACGACTCCGCGAAGACCTACATCGATACCAACCTGGAAGTCCTGCGTATAGAAAATGGCAAAATTCAGGAACATTGGGATAGCCACATGAAGGCCAAAGGCTCCGGCACAGTCGTCACCGGCGTTTCTCCCAGACCCGCCATACAATGGAACACCGGCAAATTATCGAAAGAAGAAGAGCAAACCTTGGCGCTGGCAAAATCTGAGCTCAAAGACATGCTCCAGTACGCGCACTTGGAAATCGCCGAGAAAACCATGGACCCCGGCTACATTCAGCACAACGCTAATTTCCCCCAAGGGCGCGACGGCTTCCTGAAGATCATGCGCTCCCGCCCCGGCCGCCGTCCCGAAGATGCCAAACCCATCAAGGACGAATGGATCGATCCGCCCGTCCTGCTGCTGGTCAACGGTCCCTACTGCCTTGCGATGATGGACCGCACCGAAAAGGACCCCGACGATCCTTCCAAAACCTACCACTGGAATCATTTCAACGTCATCCGCGTGGAAAAGGGCTTGATCAAGGAGCATTGGGACGACTTCATCGTAAATTAGGCCATGCGATTTACTCTTCCTTTCGTTGTGCTCGCTATCGCCGCCCTCCCCGTGTCGGGGCAACTCAACGGCGTCATCGACATTCACGTCCATTCGCTTCCCGATAGCGAACCGTGGACCATGGACGGCATTCAGGTTGCAAAACTCGCCAAGTCCATGGGCATGCGCGGCCTGGTCCTGAAAAGTCACTGGGAGCCCACCGCCATGCTCGCCTACCTGGCGCGCAAAGAAGTTCCCGGCCTGGAAGTCTTCGGCGGCATTTGCCTCAGCCGGGTCGTTGGTGGCATCAACCCCGCCGCTGTGGAGGAAATGGTGAAAGTCACCGGCGGTTGGGGACGCGTGGTCTGGATGCCCACTTCCGACGCCGAAAATGTCCGGCGCAATACCAAATCGGATCTGCCCTTCACCCGCGTTTCCGAAAACGGCAAGCTTCTTCCGGCCGTGACGGAGGTTCTCGCGATCATCGCTAAAAACAGACTGGTGCTGGCAACCGGTCATTCCTCGCCCGAGGAAGATTTGCTGCTGGTGAAAGAAGGCCAGCGCCTGGGCGTGGAACACATGGTTGTCACCCATGCCATGAGCGATTCGGTGAAAATGAACCTGGCCCGAATGCAGGAGGCCGCCAAGACCGGTGCGTTTATCGAACTCGTCTACGTGCACTCGCTCACCAAGGAGTCCATCAATCGCAAAGCGCAATTCAGCATGGCCGACGTTGCCAACACCATTCGCCAAGTGGGCCCGGAACACGTAATTCTTTCGACGGACATGGGCCAAGTAGGCTTTCCGCCGCCGCCCGAAGGAATCGCCGCCTACATTGAGGAACTTCGTGCGCAAGGTCTTTCGCAACATGATTTGGACCACATGGCCAAAGAAAATCCCGCACGCCTGCTGGGTTTGCCGTCGGAGTAGCGCGCCCCAATGTCAAGACCCAATCGTCCATAGGGTCTTACCCCCGCTTGACTATCAATTTGTCATCCTGTATAGTTCCGTAACAGCCCTGTGTTAAACGGGGCGCGCTGGGGTAATTCCAAAAGGGGCACGAGGAAAACTATGAAATCAAGGCTCGCCTGGTTCGCAGGCCTACTAAGTTTGGCATTCAGTCTGACATTTTTAGCGACTTTAGCAACGGTCGGCGCTGTCCGCATCAACGCGCAAGGGGCTACCGCCGCGGTTAGCGGAACGGTTCTCGATACATCCGGCGCAGCCATTCCCGCTGCTGCCATTGAAATCCGCAACACCGGCACAGGCGTAAAACGGGAGACCACCAGTGATGGCCAAGGCCGTTACTCCATCCCGGATTTGCCCATTGGCGATTACCAGATTCAGGGCGCCAAAATGGGCTTTCAGACCGTAGTGCAAAAGGGCATCACGCTCGACGTGGGCCGTGCGCCTGTGATCGACTTACGCTTGCCTGTGGGCCAAGCCGAACAAACCGTGAACGTGGAAAGTACGGTTTCGCAGGTGGAAACCACAACCTCTGCCGTGTCATCGCTGGTCAACCAGACTCAGATGCGCGAACTCCCGTTGAATGGGCGCAACTTCGAACAATTGGTACTGCTTGCTCCCGGTGCAGTGGCTTACACCGCGGGCCCGGTCAGCGCACTCATTGGCCGCAACGCCACATTCTCGGTTGCAGGTGCCCGCCCGGAAGGCGCGGCGATTTTGTTGGACGGCGAAAATCTACAAAACTGGTGGCAGCGCGGCTCTGGCGCCGGAGTGACGGCGACATCGCTAGGTATTGAAGCCATTGCAGAGTTCCAAACCCTCACCAACACCTATGGAGCGGAGTTCGGTGGCAACGGCGCGGTGATCAACGCGGCAACCAAGTCCGGAACCAATTCAGTGCACGGCTCGGTCTACGATTTCCTGCGCAACAACAAATTGGACGCGCGCAACTTCTTCGAAAGCTTCGTGGCGCCGGGCGACACCACGGCGCATGCCGCCCCCTTCCGCAAGAATCAGTTTGGCGGCAGTGTCGGTGGTCCCATAAAAAAAGACAAGCTCTTCTTCTTTGGAAACTATGAAGGGATTCGCCAGTTGCAGGGCGTGACCAGCAAGAATTTCGTGCCCACGGCCGCTGGCCGTGCGGCCGCAACCGCGACGATGGCCCCGGTGGTTGCACTCTATCCCTTCCCGACGGTCGATCTGGGAAACGGCACGGGCTACTTGTTCCAAACCGCCAATCAGACCGCGCAGGAAGACTATTTTCTGGGCCGAGTGGACTATGTGATGTCCGACAAAGACTCTATTTTTTTCCGCTATCTGTCGGATCGCGGTTACTTGACCAACCCAGGCGTAAACGCCCTTCCGCTTTGGCCCACCTACGACAACAGCAAGAATCAGTTTGTCACTCTGCAAGACCGGCACATTTTCTCATCCACCCTGGTCAACGCGTTCAGCACTTCGTTTTCGCAGCCAACCACCGGTGAAATTCAGCCGCCCACGGCCGCAACTTCCGTGTTGCAGATATTCCCCGGGCAGAACCGCCAGGACACCGCCATTGGCGTACCGGGCCTGACTTCACTGGGAGCCGGCATCGTTTCCAATTTCCAATACACCCAAAACAAATTCACGCAGAGCGACGATTTGATTTGGACCAAAGGCAGCCACACCATTAAGATTGGCGCCAAACTCCGCAATCAGCGGCTGAATTACCTGACCACGAATCAGTACAACGGCAACTGGAATTTCAGTAGTCTCGCGCTTTTCCTGGCCGGTACCGCGGCCAGCGTCACCTACGTTCCGCCCGGGGGAGCCAACGGCCGGCGACATTGGAGCGATACCGCGCTTGCCCCGTATATTCAAGACGACTGGAAAGTGTCCCGGCGTCTGACCCTGAACTTTGGTATCCGCTACGAATGGCAATCGAATCCAACCGAGGCGCGCAATCTGGCGCACAACATTATCAATCCCCCGTTTGGAACTTTTGACGCGGTGCCGCACGCGTTCGTGACCAATCCGAACACCAAGAATTGGGACCCGCGTGTCGGCTTCGCCTACGACGTCTTCGGAGATCACAAGACTTCCCTGCGCGGTGGCTTCTCCATCAATCACGATCCGTATCAAACCTACGTGTACAATTCAGCCTACGGAATCTCCGCGCCCTACGTCCTGCTCACGGCGGGAATTACGACGTTCCCCACCGGTATCACCACCGCTGCGGGAGGATTGGTGAGCACGACCAATGGCACCGACTACAACATCCGGACCACGCCTTACCAGATTCAGTGGAATATGAATATTCAACGTGAATTGACCAAAGGCGGCGTCCTCACCGTGGGCTACATTGGTTCGCGTGGCGTACACCTGCTGGCGTTCCACGATTTCAATCCTCCCACGGCCACCAAGGATGCGAACGGAGTCTATCACTTTGGGCACCCCGTTGTAACCAACGGTGTGACAACCACCGTGGTCAATGCGCGTATCAATCCCGCGCTCTCGACGATTGACGAACTCGATCCCCTTAGTTCGTCGAAGTTTCATGGTTTGCAAACCAGTTTCAACCAGCGGTTTGGCAACAGCTTCCAGGGCAGTGTGTCTTACATGTTCTCCAAGTGCACCGATCAAGGCTACACCTACGCTGGTTTGGGTGGCAACGCTGGATCGTCAGCGCTTACCAATCCGTACGACTTCAGCATCGACCAGGGGTTGTGCGTTACCAATATCAAACATAATCTGGTGGTGAACGCGCTCTACCGCCTGCCGTTCCACGGCAACCGTTTGAAAGATGGCTGGCAGATTACTGGTATCGAGACCTACCGCACCGGTCTTCCTTACACCATCACGACTGGATTTGATCAGACGCTGATCAGCAACTCGTTTGATCAAACCCGCCCCAACGTGGTGGCCGGTTGCGACATCACCGCCAACCAAAGTGTGACGCATTGGTTCAACCCGGCGTGCTTCAGCTTGCAGGACAAAGGCACTATCGGCAACGCGGGCCGGTCGATCGGCACTTCGCCCGGTTACGTTTCGACGGACTTCTCGCTGACCAAAGACACCAAAGTGAACGAGCGCCTCAGCGTGCAGTTCCGCGCTGAGCTCTTCAATCTTTTCAATCACACTAATCTGGGCTTGCCCACAGCAGGTGCTTTCACGGCCTCTGGTGTTGCTGGCAACGCCGGGACCATCACCACCATCATCGGCAACTCACGCCAGATTCAATTTGGATTGAAGCTGCTGTTCTAACTCTGTATAATTAGTCCGGCCCGCCGCCCCTGTTCTCCAGAATCAGTCGGGCGGCGGGCTTTTTTGTTTAGGCGAACGTGAGGAAGATTTTGGGAAAAAGCATGCGGCATCGTTTTGTTTTCGGATTCTTGATTCTAGCGTTAGCAGATCTTGCCTGGTCACAGGCTGCTTATCGCGCTCCTCGCGCTCCAGACGGTCATGCCAATCTCAGCGGCATCTGGCAAGCCATCGGCACCGCCAATTCCGATTTGCAGGATCACTCCACCTACGGCGGGCCGTATTTCCAAATGGGTGCGCTGGGCGCGGTGCCCTCGGGCCGTGGTGTGGTGGAAGGCGGAGATATTCCATACAAGCCGGAAGCCTTGACCAGGAAGAAAGAAAACTTTACGAATCGTTGGAAACTTGATCCCGAAGTGAAGTGCTATATGCCCGGCATCCCGCGCGCTACTTACATGCCGTTTCCATTTCAGATTGTGCAGTCGGGTCCGGTCATCTTGATGGCCTACGAATACGCCAGCACCAATCGTGTGATCAACATGGGCAAGCCGATGCCCGCTGCGGTGGACACCTGGATGGGCACCGCCAACGGCCATTGGGAAGGTGACACGCTGGTGGTAGACAACACCGGTTTCAACGACCTCAGCTGGTTCGATCGTGCCGGCGATTTTCACAGCGACGCGCTGCATGTGGTGGAGCGCTTCACACCCATTGACGCGACCCACCTGAACTACGAAGCGACCATCGAGGATGCGCAGACCTTCATGCGGCCCTGGAAGATCAGCTTGCCGCTCTATCGTTTGTTGGATAAGAACGCGCAATTGGCCGAGTTCAAATGTGTAGAATTCAGCGAGGAACTGCTGTATGGAGATTTGCGCAAAAAGAAATAGCCTGCTGGTGCTGCTGACGGCTTGGCTGGCCGCCGTCGCCGTTGCGCAAGTTCCCAAAAAGAACTGGACGCCGCCCAAAACGTCCTGGGGCGATCCTGATTTTTACGGAACCTGGACCAGCGACGACATGCGCGAAGTCCCCTTCGAACGCCCCGCGCAATTCGGCACGCGGCGTTTTTTGAATGACCAGGAACTCGCCGCCCGCGCGAAAGAAGTTGACGACACCATCAGCGGCGTAGTCGAAAAAGGTATCCGCCCCAATGCTGGATATTGGGCCCGTCAACAAGGCGTGAACGCCGCCGCCGCTCCGCCCAACTGGCAGGAGTTCAGCCGCCGCGCTTCCAATCAAACTTCGTTGGTTGTCGATCCGCCTGACGGTCGCGTTCCCGCATTGACGCCCGAAGCCCAGGCCCTTCGCACGTCCATAAATGTATTGCGCAATCGCCGTCCCGAAACCTGGACCGTCCGCAGCATGTACGATCGCTGCATCACCCGCGGCGTCGCCGGCTCGGCGTTTCCGGTGATCTACGGCAACGGAACGCAATTCATCCAAATACCGGGCCTGGTAGCGATTCGTTACGAGATGATCCACGAAACGCGGCTGATCCCGATTGATCTTCCGAGTGCCCCTCGTCCCCACGCCCCTGCCGGCTACCGCACCAACATGGGTGACGCCCACGGCCATTGGGAAGGCAACACGCTGGTCGTCGAAACCACCAACTTCCTCGGAGGACGCAACGGTGTCGGCGGCAACGGCAACGGAGCCGCCCCTTACAGCGACGAACTCAAACTGGTCGAACGCTTCACTTGTGTTGGTCCCAAAAACATTCAGTACGAAATGCGTGTGACCGATCCCAAAACCTACACCGCCCCCTGGACCGTCGCGTTTTCGCTCACCCAGGAAGATGGCTACCAGATTTTCGAATATGCCTGCCACGAAGGCAACTACGCCATGCACAATCTCCTAAGCGCCGCCCGCGCCGAAGACCATGCGGACGAGGCAAAAGAAAAAGCAAAAGCAAAAGCCGGGAAATAGTTGCCCGCTTCGGCTACTTCTTCGCCGCCTCGTGCCGCTCGAACAATTCCAGATTCACTCCATTTGGGTCCACCACGAAAATATTCCGCGTGTCCGCCGAGAACTGAACCACTTCTCCCTTGGCCGACAGCACTTCTGTTCCCAACGCTCGCAGCCGCTTCAGCATTCCGTCCAAATCGTTCACGCGCAAAACCAAAGCCGGCGCACCCGGATCGAAAACGCGCAAGTGAAACTTGGTCCGCGGCATGCCCTTAAATTCGTAAAACTCCACACGCGAACTGGTGCCCGGAATATTTCCCGCCATCCGCCGTGCTTGCATACCCTCGGGCCCTGCCACTACATCCGTAACTGCGCTATTGGCGGCGAACTCCATCTTGCTCGCCAAATCAAAGCCCAACATTTCGTGATAGAACTTCTGGGTCTCCGCCAAATCCCCAACCGTCAATCCCATGATCACGCTGTGCACGTTCCCCGCCGGCGCATCCGGCGCGGCCGGCGACTGAATCACTTCCACAATGTAGCCATCCGGATCGCGCAGCATCAGCGAACGCATATCCGCTCCTACTTTCACCGGAGCCCCCGATTTCGTGATGATCGGCGCGCCGGATTTCTTGATAAGGTCGAATATTGGATCGATATCGCGCACCATCAAATGCAAACTGGCCGCTCCCGGATCGGTGGGCATGGGTTGCCCAGCTTTGCGATCGGCGGCCGAAAACTGCGTTAGCTCCAGGACATATTTCTGTCCCGGCATTTTCATGGTGGCCAGACGCAACGTAACGCCCGGCGAATTCACCAGCAACGGCACGCCAGGATTGGGGAACGCCGCTGGAGGCCGGCTGAATTCCAAACCGATCACGTCCTTATAGAACGCTACGGTTTTATCCAGATCCGTCACAGCGTGCACGTAATTCAGAATTCCGATCACGGCTGGTTTATCCGCGGGAGCCTGCCCAAAAACAGCGCAGTCTAACGCCAGCATCGCCCAAAACATTCGTTTAATCATATGTTTGTCTTATTCTTCGCCTATTTCTCATGCTTTGCCGCAGTTTGGTTACTCATCAGCCTTCGCAACAACGCCACCGTACTCTCTCTTACCATCGGAGCCGCTCCCGCCCGTCCGCGTCCGCCCTTGCCCATTGCCATATCCATCGGTGTTCGCCCCTGCTTGTCTTTCGCGTTCAAGTCAGCGCCGCGTTCGGCCAGCAGTTGAACCACCGGATCCATCGATAGTGCAGCGAAGTGCAGCGCGGTTTGCCCGTCGGCATTGGTCGCGTTCACTTCGGCGTGATGGTCCAGCAAAAACTTCACCGCGTCCAGCATGGCCGCGTCGTTCGCATATTCATTTGCGAACGCGGAGAGCCCCCGCCCGTATCCCGCGGCCAACATCAATGCGGTAATGCCGCTCTGTTGCTGCACGGCGATGTCGGCGCCATGCTGCGACAAAACTCGCATCGCTGCTGTATCGCCGTTGCGGGCTGCGCGCATCAGTGGTGTTGCGCCTTCGCCCAAAATGCCTTCGCCCGGCGTATGTGCGCGAAATAGCGTTGGCGATTTGAGCGGCGCATCGACGCTTGCTCCATGAGCCAGCAAAACGCTGATCAAATCCACAGCACTGTGCTGATCGCCGGACTTCCTTCCCGGGCGCCCGAACACTTCTCCCAGACTGCTCATATCCACGGCCGCGTACAGCGCGGCCATCCCGGTGGTATCGCCGAGGTTCGGGTTCGCGCCTTTTTCCACCAGAATCGCCGCCGTATCGTAGTGACCGTTGATGATGGCCAACACCAGCGCCGTGGTGCCATCCGGATCGGTTAGATTCAGATCAGCGCGCGCTTCCACCAATGCACGCACGGCATTCAATGAACCTTGCCGCGCCGCGAACATCAACGCGGTCCAACTTCCGTGGGGCAGAACCGTGATCACGCCCTCCAGGCCGAACCGGTCCTTAGAATACGGGAGCGGCGCAGATCGCGCATTCACCGCCGCGCCATATTCCACCATTAATCTAACGGCCTGCGGATGATTCTCCGCAGCCGCCCACATCAGGGCCGTTTCGCCGTAAGTCTCTTCGCGCGCGTTCACGCCAACTCCGCCAGCCAAAAGCTTTTGCAGCACAGCCGGATTGCCTGATCGCGCCGCCGTCATCACCAACGTTTGCCCGCCGGCCATCGTTGTGTTGGCATCGGCGCCCGCTTTTAACAGCGCGTCGACCATCACCGCGTTTCCGTTGGTTGCCGCCAAAGAGAGCGGCGTCACTCCATATCGATTGGCCGCTTTGGCGTTTGCGCCGGCGCTTAACAGCAATTGCACCAATGCCAGACTATCCGCACGCGCCGCCCAGTGCAGCGGCGAAGTCCCGTCGGGTTCCAGCGCGTTCACATCCACGTGTTTCTGCAGCAGCGTTTTTACCGATGCCACATCGCCCGTCTTCACCGCATCGCTCAAAGCATTGGCGAAAATCAGCCCCGATGCCAGCGTAAGTAGGATGCAACAACGCTTAGAACAGTTCACCCAGCGCCCCCGTTCCATCGCCGAAATGTTCGATTTGGGTTCCAAACTTCGCCGCCACCGTGCTCCACAGATTCCCGACTGGTGTGCGCGTTGCCACCTCCACATGGCGGTGCCCCTGGCCCACACCGCCACCCGCCATCACAATCGGCAGCGGATCGCTGGCGTGTTGATTGGAGTCGCCCATGCCCGCTCCATAGAACAACAACGAATGATCCAGTAGCGTGCCGTCGCCATCCTCGGTAGCCTTCAGCTTAGCCAGAAACCTTGCATACAGGCGCACATAATGCGTGTTGATCACCACGCATTTGGCTATCTTGTCCGGATTATTCAAATGGTGTGAAGTCGTGTGATGTTGTTCCGTAATGCCAATCTGCGGGTAAGTGCGCTGGCTGATTTCCCGCGACATCATAAATGTGAATACGCGCGTGACATCGGCTTGAAATGCCGCCGCCAGAACGTCGAACATCAGGCCCACATGGTCGTCGAACGAATCCGGTACACCAACTGGCGTATCCATCTTGTTCGACTCACCTTTTTGTTGATGCGCCTCCGCCTGTTGAATCCGCCGTTCGATCTCGCGAAGGTTGTCGAGGTAATCACTTAGCCGTTGTTGATCGCGTGTCCCCAAACTGGCTTGCAAACTTTTCGCTTCGTTGGCCACAGAATCCAGAATGCTGCGCTTCTTGCGCGCCGCTGCCAGCCGCACACTGGCTGGCCCAGCCTCACCGAACACACGTTCAAACGCGATGCGCGGATTGGTCTCCATCGGCAGTGGTGTGGCCGGCGAGCTCCAGGAAATCGTATTCATATACGCGCAACTGAAGCCAGGTGAACAGGCACCAACATAACCGGTGAAGTCTTCGGTGGCCAACTCGATAGAGGGCAGTGGCGTATCTTGTCCAATGCGCTTCGCCACAATCTGATCGATGGTGGTATTCGCCATCACGTCTTCCGCTTCGGTTCGCTTGGGCCACACACCCGTGAGAAAACCCGCACAACTCACCGCATGATCGCCCACCTGGCTGCCTGGATGCGAGCGCGTTAGATTCGTCACCACCACCAGCGAGTCTTTGAAGGGCTCCAGCGGCTTCAGGATCGGCGTGAACGCAAAGCCTTCGCCGACCGTAGTCGGCGTGAGTTGTTGCATGATGGCGCCGTTCGGAAAATACGTCACGCCAAAGCGCATTCTCGGCGCCGCCGCTGCTTTCGCCAACGGAGTCAACGCTGGAATCATCGCATCCAGAAACGGCAGGGCAATCGCCGCCCCAGCGCCGCGCAACAACATCCGCCGGTTTACATTTGCCTTAGTGATGAACATCTATTACTCCAGAATCGATTGTGCGCCGGTCTTGCGCGATGTTTCCTTGTGGCCCGGGCATACGCATTTGAAATGGCACGCTGCGCGTAATCCCCATTATGATTGCCGAAAAACGATAGTGTGTGCCTGCCGAATCGCGCAGAATCCGTCGCACCACCGGCATGTCGGACGCCATCAATCCGCGCCCCAGGGCGTAGGTCAATAATTTTTCCGTCAACGTTCCCGCGAACACTTCCGGCTGCTTCGTCAAGGCATCCCGCAGTGCCGCTACGCCGTCCACCCTGGTTCCGTCGGCCAGCGTGCCGGACGCGTCAATTTCGCCGCCCTCTTCTCGCGAACGCCATGAACCAACCGGATCGAAATTCTCCAGCGCAAACCCAATCGGGTCCATCACTCTATGACACACCGCACACGCCGGATTGGCGCGATGCTCCTCCATCTGCGCCCGCAGTGTTTTCGGCGCGTCGCCCTCCGCTTTTTCCTTCAACGGCGGAACATCGGGCGGCGGCGGAGGCACCGGCGTCCCCAGAATATTTTCCAGAATCCACTTGCCGCGCAGCACCGGCGAAGTTCGTTCCGCGTGGGACGTGGTGGCCAGAATACTGCCTTGCCCCAACAGACCTTTACGTTGGTTGTTCGCAATTGCCACACGCCGGAACTGGCTGCCGTAAATATTAGGCACGCCGTAATGCCGCGCCAGCCGTTCATTCAGAAACGTGTAGTCCGCCGTCAGCAGATCCATCACGCTGCGGTCTTCCTTCACAATGCTCTGAAACAGAAGTTCCGTTTCGCGTTTGAACGCCTGCCGCAGGTTATCGTCGAAATCGGGATACAAATCCGAGTTTGGCAAAATGTTCCGTACGTTGCGCAGATGCAGCCATTGCCCGGCGAAGTTTTGCGTCAGGGCTTCCGCTTTAGGATCGGCTAACATTCGTTTTACCTGGCGATCCAACACGGTTGGAGTTTGCAGCGATCCTTGTGCGGCCAGTCTCAACAGCTCATCGTCGGGAATACTGCTCCACAAAAAGAACGACAACCGCGACGCCAGTTCGATATCGCGAATGCGATGCGGTGCGTTTTGAACGGGATCTTGCTCGATCCGAAAAACAAATTTGGGGCTCGCCAAAATTCGTTGTAGTGCCGTCGTGATGCCTGCTTCAAAACCGCCGTCGCGCCGGCCTGCTTCGTAAAACCCGGTCAAGATTTGCAGATCACTTTCACTTACCGGTTTCCGATAGGCTCGCCGCGCCAGGGTCGAAGTGATTTGCCGCGCGCAAGCTGGTTCAGCGCTTGTGTTCGCGGGACGGCATACGAAAATCTTATGCCGGCTTTCCGTGGTGCCCGCGCCCGTCGTGTTGTATGGCCCGGTAATGGTCAGTGTTTGCAGATGGGGCAGTCCGCCCCAATCAAAGTTGTCGACCGAGCTGCGCTGGTAGGGTTGCAGTCGTTCGGGAGCTAAAATTTCCGGGCCTTCCAGAAACGCCGCCGTCATTTCATGGCGGCCGGCTTTCACGGGAATTCGAAAACGCAACCGGGCATCCACTTCTTCGCTGGTTTCGGTGGGTCTTGTGAAGAGCGATGCCAAATCTTCCGCGCCACCAAATGCCGCCAGCCGGACGCGCTGGCCATCCAGTGTAAATTCCATCTGATGTTTTGCGCCCAGGCCTCGCACGATATTCAAATTCGTTCGCAATAGTTTTCCGGAAAACTCATATTCGCCGTCAGCGGGAAAGTTATATTCCACCCGTGTTCCGCCCACGGTACCGAACGGCAATCCATCGATATGTTGGTTTTGCGAAAGGTCCTGGCGAACTCGAAAGGTTTCGCCCACTGGACGTGTATGTGAATCGCCGACAGCCAACGCTCCAATTCTTAGCGCGGCTGACAGATAGTGTTCTTGCAACGCAGGCGAAACGCCTAGCGCGTCGGAAATATTGTCGAACCCATAGGCCTCATCGTCGGGTGGCAGCAGGGCGGAGCTATCAATATTCAAAGACAACAAATCGCGGATTGCATTGGCATATTCGGTACGATTCAAGCGATGCAGCGAAGGGCGTCCGGGGTTCGGATTCGCCGCTGCGGCTTGATCCAGTTGCGTCTCTAGAGACTCGACAAATTTGCTTTGTGCGATCGAATCCGGGTGAGGCAACCCTTGCGGCGGCATCATGTGTCCGCGCATTTTGCGAATCACTTTTTCCCAAATCTCCGGGCTCTCGGCTGCCTTCGATGGATCCAATTGTTCCAAGGTCAGGCCCGCCACTTTCAACTTGTTGTTGTGGCAGGTAATGCAATATTGCTTCACCAGTTGACTTGCGGATTCAGGCGGCTGAGCCGTTTGCGCGGCCAATCTTTTGGTTGGTTCACACAACAGCAGAAGACTGCACGAAATCGCTACCACGAGGCTCTGTTTCAAAGGAATGTGCACAATAAACAACTTCGTCGTATTCTATCGCACAGTGTTCTCGGACGACAGCGGGTACTGGCTCTGCCTGTTATTTGGTGGGCCCTGGACGGAGCTTGGTGACGACGAATCCACTTATGATCTTGAGAAGTAAGCCGCGCATGGCAGGCTTCATCTTACACATGTGTGTTGGCACGCGTGTTGGGGGATCTGGTAGAATTTCAAACGCGTGATGAAGAGGGCAGGAGAAATTGCATGAAACGTTTTTTAGGCAATGTGTTTTTTTGGAGCGCTGTGGGTACGAGCGTTTTTGGACAACAGGCAGTTCCGCAGCCCAAACCCAATGCGGACCCGTATGCAAATAACGCGGATCCGGGGAAGTTGGCGTTTCCGTTGGCGGCTCCCGCTGGCAAGGATAGTGGGGCGATGAAGAAAGCCCTACCTGGTGCGGCGAATACGGGAGTGATTGATCCGAAAAACTGGAAATACGGGCCGAATTACAACGTGCCGGGGGGATCGAAAATTTGGAATCCGGTGAAGCTGAAGATGATGCAAGGCGGAAAGGTGAGCGGCGGTACGCTGTTCAGTTCCACCGATCCTCTGACGTATTGCGCAATGGCGAACGCTGGCTACGATTTTATTTGGACGGAGATGCAACACGATGCGCGGGATTGGGATCAAGTGGCTCGCATGTGGCGGACTTGTCCTCATGCCAAAGCTGTTCCCGGTGTGCGGGTTGCGTATGCGGACGAGCGAGAAATCCAACACGCGACAGACGCCGGTGCCTTGGTGATTGTGGTGCCGACCATCGATACTGTGGAGGAAGCGATTGCGGCCCGCGATTGGACTTTCTTTCCGCCGTTGGGGAAGCGGAGTTTGGGCGGCGGGCAGGCCTTCGATGCCGATATGTGGGGGACGGTGCCGGGCGGATATCGCAATACCGCAAACGACAATCTGGTGTTGATTCTGATGATTGAAACTTTGGAAGGGATCAAGAACGCGTATGAAATCGCCAAGGTTCCGGGAGTGACGGCGATTTTTGCAGCGAGCGGCGATCTGGGAAATTTTTCCGGTTATGCCCAAAAGAGTCCGGATTATGAGCGGTTGATTAATGTTGTGCATGATGCGGCGATTGAATCCGGCAAGCGGTTGTGCGGGCCGCTGATGTGGCGCGATCGTCCGGATTTCACTTGTTTCCAAGCGGGCAGCGAAACGGCGGCGATTGCAAAGGGAGTGACGGCGGAATTGGGACCGATGGCAAATACGCAGGCCAAGGTTGAGGTGGGTCCATTGGCGGAACCGGCAAAATAGATATTTCAGACAACCCTATCGGTTTAGAGATGCTCGGCGTTCGGCGAAAAACCGGGAGCAGTTGTCAGTTGCTTCCGGTTTTTTGTCTTCGTGCTGCACGACGGTTTGTTCGATGATCAGGTCTAAGCCCACCGCCTCCAGGCGGTGAGCCTCTAAGAATGGAGTACGGCAATGATGCGGCCCAAGGCAATGATGTTGACCAAAATGATACTCACCAAAGCACGGCTAATGCCGCTGCTTAGCCTTCTGTGCGCCC
Organism: Terriglobia bacterium; assembly: GCA_025350105.1. GTDB lineage: Bacteria > Acidobacteriota > Terriglobia > Bryobacterales > Bryobacteraceae > Palsa-187. The sequence continues at coordinate 55,853 of JANXYJ010000076.1, forward strand.
TTGCGTACACCCTCCCGGCCGCCGATCTGGCCCCCACTGGCACCCTTCGCGCCTCGTTCCTGGGCCTGAATCCCGTGCAGGGCAAAGTTGATCCGGTGACTCACGAGGTAAGCGGACCGGTCGCCGACTTAGTAAAGGAATTGGCCCGGCGCCTGCAGGTTTCTTACAAGATTCTACCGGAGCCCGATGCTCGGCACGTGATCGACGACCTGAAATCCGGCGCCGCCGACATCGGCTTTCTGGCGAACGACCCGGCACGCGCTGCCGAGGTGGACTTCACGGAGCCCTACGCCCTGATGTTTAACGCCTTCATCGTACCGATCGATTCTAAGATCCAGAAAACCGCCGACGCGGATCAGGCAGGCATGATTGTTGGGGCCGTCCGCGGGCAGACCCAGGAATTGTTTCTCAGCAGCCACCTGAAGCAAGCCCGCGTGAAAGTCTTCGACACCATGCCTCCGCAAACCGAGCTGGAAAAAGTCTTTGCCAATCACGATGTCGATGCGTTCGGCGTCAACCGCCAACGCGCCGAAGAAGCGGCTGCAACGAAAAGTCTTCGAGCTCTGGAGGACGACTTTCTGGCCGTCGAGCAGTCCTTAATCGTGGTGAAGGACCCCGCAGCGCCCAATAAAATCGCGGATCTGAATCTTTTCCTGCAAGACATTCGCTCCAACGGATTTGTTAAGGCGTCACTTGAACGTGCCAAAATTTCCGGAGTGGCCGTGGCTCCGGTAGCCAAACATTAATGTCTTCGAGCAAACTCGCCCTCCTGCTTCTGGCGTTCCAGCCCTTATTTGCGCAAGAACTTGGATCACTGTCGGGAACCGTACCTGGGGTGACGGGCGAACCGGAGTCGGCCGCCTCAGTCGTTGTCGGCACTGACACGCAAAACGTCAGCGCCCAAAACTCCCGTTACACGTTGGTTACCGATTCCCATGGCGGTTTTGCGATTACCGTCCCAGTTGGCCTCTATCACGTGCTGATTACCGGCCCACTCTACGGCACGCGCACGGCCACGGTTAGGGTCCGCGCAAACGCAAATACCGCTATCATGTTCTCGCCCACCGAGATCACCCAATTCGCCGCCGGGCAGAGCCAACTGCCGGCGAACGGCAGAACTCTTATCGACGTCTTACGCGAGCAGGCATCAGTCAGCGGCGCAACTGGCACGAATCTATATAGCGCGGGACTCCGGAGCCAAGAGAACCACTTCATGTTAGACGGCCTTGACATTGACGAACCCTGGACCCGCCAGCCCATGTTGATGCCGTCGTCGGAAACGGCCCAATCTGCAAATCTTGTTCAGGGCTTTGTCCCTGCCGAATTCGGACACGCCGCCGGAGGTGCCATCCTCCTGCAAACCAAGGCCGGTTCGTCCATATTTCACGGCAGCGTGTTTGAGGATTTCCGCAACTCCGCTCTCGCTTCACGCAATTATTTTGATGGAGACGGCAAGGCGCCTTCCACGGGCAATCGTTTCGGCGCAACTTTTTCAGGACCGGTTCAAAAATACGATTGGTTCTTCTTTACCTCGGCCGAGGGTAACCGCTCGAAACAGGGCCTGACTGTGATCTCCACTGTCCCTACCTCTGCCCAAAAAGCTGGCACTTTTGGCAAAACGGCACTCTATGACCCGCTTACCATCGCCTCCATCGGCGAAAATATTTTTGCCCGCCAGCCGTTTACTGGCAATCAGATTTTGCTCGCCCGCATTCCTTCCGCCGTGCAGAAGCTGCTGGTGTTTTATCCCGAACCGAATTTGCCCGGCGCCGCCAATAATTTCCGCTCGCAGCCGCCGTCGATCTTGAACAGTGGCCGCTTCGACCTTCGTTCCGATAAGCGCCTTTCGCAAACGAACTCGCTGTTCGCGCGCCTCGCCTATCACGCTATGGGAGCCCAATCACCTGGATCGCTTACCAACCAAAATGGCAATGACCCTTTCCAGGGCGCGAGCAACGCCACCACCAACACAAAAGCCTGGGCCGGCGTGATTGTCGACAGGCATGAATTCAAGCCGACCCTTTTTAACCAACTTCGCATAGGGGCTGCTGATTTCGACTTCAATTCCGAGCCGTTGGCCACCCTGCCTACCATCGATATCACCGGCTACGCTTCTCTCGGCTCCATCACATCTGCTCCCTCCCGCGTGCGAACGGCAAACTACCAGGTCGAAGATCACATTACCTGGGTACGCCGCAGTCATGCCTGGCGTTTCGGTTTTCAGGCGATGGAGCGCCGTGCCCAAGGAACGGCGTCCGACGTCACCTCGCGCGGGCGATATCTTTTCACGCCAGACTACACCAGTTTCCCCGGGCCCAATGTTCTCAACGGAGCCACCGGTGATGCCTTCGCTTCTTTTCTTCTCGGCTTCCCCGAAGAAGTGCAGCGCGACGTACAATTCGCCGCATATCACTTGGGTGAGTGGGAGTGGTCCGGTTTCGCTCAGGATCAGTTTCGTTGGAAGCGCCTTACCGTGCAAGCAGGCCTGCGCTACTCTCTTCTCCCTCCTGTCACCGAAGTGGACCACCATTTGGTCAATTTCAATTTCTCGAACGCAAGTCCTGCCTTGAATCAATTTGCCGGACAAGGCGGTGTCAACAACTTTGCGGGACTGGACCTGAACCGCCGCGCCTTCGCGCCTCGCATCGGTTTCGCATTTCTGATCAAAGACGCTACTGTCCTGCGTGGAGGCTTCAGCAAAAACTTTGACACTGGTACTTTCTTGACCATGGGACGCTTGGCACGCAATGCGCCGTATGCTTCGCAGTTGGACATCGTCAACGGAACTTTTCAGCTCGGCGCAAATATGAGTGCGGGTTTACTTCCGCCGGTTGCCACATCTCTCGTGACGACCGCCGCCCTCAACGCCTCCGGCCAAGCGGTCAACGCAATTGAGCCCCAAAAGTTTACGCCCTACGCCGACCAGTGGGATCTTTTTCTACAGCATCGCCTGCGCAACCTCATGTTGGAAATCGGGGGCGTCGGGTCCATGGGCATTCATCTCTACGCAGCCTGGGACGCCAATCAACCCTTTCCGGCACCCACTCCCTACGCCACGCCGCGCTATCCCTTTGGTCACTATCACGGCCGCGTGAAGTATCTTAATCTCGGCGGAGGATCCACCTATTATGGAGGCCAGCTCAAGTTGTCAGGCGAGGTTGTGAACGGTCTGGCGGTTCAGTTCAGCTACGCTTTGGCCAAGTCTTTGGATGACGCCACCCAGCCCGGCACCATTTCCCCCAGCCGCCCCGCCGGTCCGCAATTCATTTATAACGCCCGTGGCAATCGCTCGCCGTCTACCTACGACGTGACGCACCGCACCGTTGTTTCCGCGAACTATCGAATTCCGCGATCTGAGCGAATGAAGACACTCATCGCAAACTGGAACGTTAGCGCGCTCATCACCCTTCAATCGGGTTTTCCGTTTACACCAGAGCTCGCCACCAACAGTCTGAACGACGGCGGCTTTCAATTACCCAATCGGTTAGGGCAGGGAAGCATCGCAAGCCCTTCGCCTGCGCAGTGGTTCGATAGCGGCTTGACGGGAGCGTTCCGCGTCCCCGCGCTGTATCAATATGGCAACTCAGGCTTTGGGATTTTGCGCGGACCCGGCCTCGCCACGGCGGACGCATCGTTGGCCCGAGCCTTCCGTTTTTCCGAAAAGATCCATCTTGACGCCCGCATCGAAGCCGACAATCTGCTCAATCGAGCCAATTTTGCGCTACCCAATCGGATTCTGGGCACCGCGGCGTCCGGCACCATCAACCACACCGCCACCCCAGGGCGTCGTTTGCAGTTGTCGTTGCTCTTAAACTTTTGATGCCGCTTCTTCTAAAATCGCGATAGCTTGTTCAGCCCATTAAAGGCTGCCGCTTTGTAGCATTCGGCTAGCGTTGGGTAGTTGAAGACGTTGTCGACGAAATACTCAATGGTCCCCTTCAGTACCATCACGGCCTGGGCGATGTGGATGAGTTCGCTGGCGCCTTCGCCGATGATGTGGACGCCGAGGATCTCTTTGGTCTCGCGGTGGAAGATGATTTTCAACCGCCCCGTGGTATCGCCGCGAATCTGGCCACGGGCGATTTCGCGATAGTAGGCGACGCCTACTTCGTAGGGGACGTCGTCCCCGGTCAGTTGCTCTTCGGTCTTGCCGATGAACGAAATCTCCGGAATCGTATAGATGCCGTAGGGATAGGTATCGGGATTGGATTGCGCCGGTTTTCCATAAGCAAAGCAAGCGGCCAGGCGGCCCTGTTCCATGGACACCGAAGCCAGGCTGGGGAAGCCAATCACGTCGCCCACAGCAAAAATGTGCGGTTGCTTGGTGCGGTATTCGGCGTCTACCTGAATACGGCCGCGGCCGTCGGCTTCAACGCCCGCTTTGTCCAGGCCAAGGTCGTCCACGTTGCCTTGACGGCCCACGGCGTAAAGCAGGCAATCGCCTGAGAGCTTTTTCTTGCTGTCAAGGTGAGCGACAACTCCGTTGCCCTCCACTGCTTCCACGCTGGCTACTTCTTCATTCAGGCGCAAGGTGACGCGCTTGTCGCGGAGGTGATAGGAGAGTGCTTCGACGATTTCGGCATCGGCGAATTCCAGCAGCCGTGGGCGCTTTTCGATGAGAATTACGCGCACGCCTAGGGTAGCAAACATGCAGGCGTACTCCACGCCGATGACGCCACCGCCGACGACGATAAGAGTTTTCGGGATCTCTGGCATCTGCATCACCTGGTCGCTATTGATGATGGTGCGGCCGTTAATCGGCACTTTTGCCGAACACGCCGGCTTGGTGCCGACGGCAATGATCACGTGCTCAGCTTTATAGTCGGCGTGGCCGCGGGAATTCGTCACCTGGATGGTATGGGGATCAAGGAACGCGGCCCCGCCGAAAAGAACTTCAATGCCGTTGCGCCGCAATTGGGCCACGGTGACTTCAATCTCCGTCCGGATGACATGCTGTACGCGGAAGGCAAGATCTTCCATGGAGATCTTTTCCTTTACGCGGTAGTTAACACCGTAAATATTTTGATAGTTGTAGCCGGAAAAGTGCAGCACGGCTTCGCGCATGGTTTTGCTGGGAATGGTGCCGGTATTGATGCACACCCCGCCCACAACCTCCAGCTTTTCCACCAGCGCCACCCGTTTGCCGGACTTGGCCGCCTGAATGGCCGCGCGCTGACCTGCGGGCCCGGATCCAATCACCATTAAGTCGAAACTCTGCATGTTTTCGGTCTGCCTCGTGCGTCTCGTTTCTTGTCTGTGTGCTGCGGGCCGATGGGATCAGGCGCTGGTTATTGATCGCGCGCTGGTTGTTCTATCGCGTGGAAAGCGAGTGCTCCACAAGCTTGGGCGCTACGCGGCTGCCGGACTACATCTCTAGTATATAGGGTGAATATGACGAATTCGTTCCTGCGCCTAGCGCTCCGCCATGCTTCTTGTGGCGAATTCGCCTTGTGGGGCTGGTCCGGCTGGCCGCTGCGCATACCTGACTCATCGCCGCAACCAGATGGTTCAGGACTCAGAGATTACGCCGGGGCCTTGGGAGTGTCTTGCAGATTAGAACATTCGCGCGGCTGGGTGTGGGCAAAAGGAACGCGCCGTCACTCAAAAGGGACGGCGCGCGCATTGCATTGGAAAAACGATCAATCGCCTGGAGGTTTCTCACTATTTCTAGTTGAGCTTCATTGCTTATTGAACTTCGCCGCGTCGATCGGCACATTCGTCTTGACGTCGGTAAGTTGAAACGAATCCTTACCGTCCAGCCACGAGAACGTGTATTTGAAAGGAAACTTGATTCCGCCCACGTCGCGATAGTCGGAATAATCCGTTTGCGTGGGCACGCGGCCCACCGGGGACTTACCATAGCGGACCATCCGCACCAGCAGCCCGGAGGGCTTTTCGAAGTACATCGTAGCCAGCAGGCCGTTGGATCCGGTGCCCTGGACCACATCAACGTCGTTGCCGTTAATGCTATCGGGATTGCCTGCCCGCAAATTGGTCAGCACTTGCTTGATCTGCGCCGGAAAGGCCAGTTGCGCTTCCAGCCGTTGCCCATCTAACTCGCTGCCCACAACGTCATATTGTCCCAACAGACCGCGCGGCGATTTAATCCAGCCCGCGGTGCCGTTGTAGGAGCGGATGTTTTCGCCACGTTCCGGGTGGTCTTTAAATACAATCTGAACCGAGCGCCGGTCGGGCGACTGGGCCAGGATTTGGAACACGCCGCCGCCGCCCAATCCTTCGTAGCCTGCGCTGGTGCCCGTGGCGATGAAACTCTTCAGGCCAGCCAGTTTCTCCGCCCCGCCGAGCGCCTGAATATACTTGTCTAAAATTTGCGTGGCGGAAGCTCCGGAGGTGACAGGCGCGACAATATCGTCTCTTTCATCATTCGGCGTGCCGTAGAGTGCATCCAGCGCAATTGTCGTGGAGGGGCGAAGGCGGCCGTGATGGCAGGTGAAGCAGGTGACCATTTGTGCTCCGCCAAAATTAGTGCGGTTAATGTTGGCCACCATTTCCACCATTCGGCGCGTGGTTCGCTTCCGGGGAGTATCAATCACCCAATCCACACTGTCTGAGCCAGCGCCCGGGTGGCAGTCTGCGCAATCCAGCCCCAAATCCGCCGAGATCGCGCCCATGGCTCCCAGGAAATCGTCAACCACCAATCCCTTCAGCGTGCTGGTGGTGACGTTCTTGAACGCTTCGCTGGCAATCTTGGCCTTAGCCGCCGATGCTTGCGCGGCCTGCGCAGCGGCCCGCTGGACCAGGACTGTGCCCGTCGCTCCGGCGAGAAAAAGTACGATTCCCGAAACTACCAACGATCTGGACCGCAACGTCATGGGTGTAGCCTCCCGTAAGAACTTCTTGTCAAAAAACCGCTCGAATCGTATATCCTACAATCTTTCGCAGAGCGGCGCCAGTCCAAAATTCCCCCTTGTCCGAAAGATAGCTTTCATGCCCCCTGGGTTTCGGCGCGCGCGTTCCGCTCGCTGCGCGCGGTTCTGCTGAGTAGAACTGCTAGCGCAGCTTGACCGGCGCGCGAAATGGCGATACAGTAACGTTGGCTGGAGGTAAGCCCGCGCTAAAGCAGGACGGATTCCAGGCCGCAGGAAACTCTTTGGGAGAACTTTATTTATGCGAAAACACTCGATTCTTTTGATTGCCGGTCTATTCGGCTTGTCCCTGGGCCAGGCGTTTGCTCATCACTCTTTTGCCGCGGAATACGATTCCAATAAGCCCGTTACATTGAAGGGCACCGTCACCAAGATGGAGTGGATGAATCCCCACGCCCGCTTCTATATCGATGTGAAGGATGAATCGGGCACTGTGACCAATTGGGAGCTGGAACTGGGCAGCCCCAACGGCTTGATGCGCCGCGGTTGGACCCGCAGTTCCCTGAAGCCGGGTGATGCCGTGTTGATTGAAGGCTATGCCGCCAAAGACGGCGCCAAGCTGGCCAACGCCCGGAATGTCACGCTGGCCGACGGCCGTAAGGTGTTCGCCGGTTCCGACGAAACTCCAGGCGCCAAGGAAGCAAAGTAACGAACGAGCGCTGCGGCTCTCGGGTAAGCTTGCGATGCGGCCGGCACTCCGTCGGCCCACGCTTTACGTGTGTCTTGTCACATTTCCCAGCACGCTTGGCCGGCTAACCATGGCTCTGACAGTGGTTTAGAAATAGATCTTCAGGAGCTTGATTTTCAGGAGATGGATAGTGAAGAAGAATAGCTTCCCCTTGTGGCTTGCCGCCGCGCTGGCAAGCGCAACATTGGTTCTGGCGCAGGCTCCGGTGAACGCGCCTGAAGCGGATACGCCAAAGGCCGCGAAAAAGGCCGATGCCAAACCAGCACCGCGCTTGGCCGATGGCAAGGTCGATTTCGGCGGAAAAGGTGTATGGGCTCCGATCTGGGTGCTCGATTGGGCCGACCAGAAATGGGTAGACAAGAAAGTGGATGTACCTTTTACCGCCTGGGGCCTGGAGAAGTTTAAAGAGCGGCGCGCGAATAACTCAAAGGACGACCCGGAAGGTTACTGCCTCCCGCCCGGGGTGCCGCGCTACACCGGTACGCCATATCCTTTCCAAATCATCCAATTGCCGGATCGCGTGGTGATCCTTTATGAAGGCGCTTCGCACATGTACCGTGTCATCTTCATGGATGGCCGAAAGCACACGCCTGCGGACAAATTGAATCCTTCGTGGTTAGGGGAATCGATCGGCTCTTGGGAAGGGAACGATACCCTGGTGGTGGACAGCGTTGGGTTCAATGGCCGTTCGTGGCTGGATTATGTGGGTCATCCTTCCTCCGAGGACCTGCATGTCATCGAGAAGTTCCGTCGGCCGGATCTGAACACGCTGGCCTACGAGGCCACCATCGAAGACAAACAGGCATATACGAAACCCTGGACCACGAGTTTTAAGATTTCGTTTCGGCCCGATTGGGAGCTTTTGGAGTACGTCTGCAATGAGAACAATAAAGATCTGATGCATTTAGGAACCGCCGAGCCTAAGTAATGCCGGCGCATGACCGGTGATTGAGCGGCGCCATTTTTTGCCCGCCAGCAAGAAGGCGGTTGTGAATAACACTTTGGAGGACGAATGAGCGTGGAATCGGCACAGGCCGTCTCGGCTGCCGCTTGGGAAGCATTGCAGGGTGCGTTTGATTTGCAGGTGCATGTGGCGCCTGACGTCATCGAACGGCGCATCGACGATTTGGATTTGGCGAAAGAGTTTTTGAAATTTGGCCTGTCCGGGTTTGTTCTGAAATCACACTATTTTCCGACGGCGGAGCGAGCCAAGGTAGTGACTAAGGCGGTTCCTGGGATCAAGGCCTACGGAGCCATCACGCTGAACCATAGCGTGGGTGGATTGAATCCTGTGGCGGTGGAGTTGGCCGGCCGCGCGGGCAACAAGATTGTCTGGATGCCTACCGTGGATGCCGCCAACGAAACCGCGGGGCGCCCTGGCGGGACCAACAAAAAACTGCCGTTTTGGGCTAATATTCAACTGGAATTGGCCGCCACCGGTTTGAATCCGCCGCCGATGTCGGTGGTAGATGAAAGCGGTGACCTCACCTTTGCCGCGCGAAGTTGCTTAGAACTGATCAAAAAGTACGACATGATTCTGGCCACCGGCCATTTGGGGAAGAAAGAGATCCACACCTTGGTGAAGACGGCCCAGGAAATCGGTTTGCGCAAAGTGGTGGTAACCCATGCCGAGTTCCCCTCGCAGGGTCTGACCGCGCAGGAACAGTTTGAACTGGCGGAAATGGGCGCCGTGATCGAGCATTGCTTTACCACGATGTATACGGGCAAGTCTTCGTGGGAAGGGATGTATGAGGCCACCCGCAAGGTAGGGGTGAAGCGCACCATGCTGTCGACAGATCTGGGCCAAACCATCAACCCGCCGGTAGCGGAGGGCTTTGCCATGTTTGCCCAGAAAATGTTGGACGCGGGTTTCAAAGTAGACGAAATTCACCACATGGCAGCCACCCTCCCGGCATCGCTGGTGGGTTGATGTGCTGTCAGTAACTAGCTTTGCTCATAGTGTTATGGCACATAAAATCATCCGAAACATTAAACGGGTTGACCCAGAAATCGTTCGCACTCTGGGCGAACTGGGTGTGGCCACGGTTCACGAGGCGCAGGGGCGGACCGGGTTGATGAAATCCTACATGCGTCCTATCTATCCGACGGCGCGTGCCGCGGGGACAGCGTTAACGGTTTCTTCGCAGCCAGGTGACAACCTGATGATTCACGCGGCGATGGATGTTTGTCAGGCCGGCGATATTCTGGTGGTTACCACAACATCTGATTCCACCGACGGCATGTTTGGCGATCTGCTGGGCGTTTCCTGCCAGGCGCACGGCGTGGTGGGTTTGATTATCGACGCCGGCGTGCGCGATACCTCTGAGCTGACGGCGATGGATTTTCCCGTCTGGGCCAAGGCCGTTCATGCGCAAGGCACGGTGAAGTCAACGGGCGGGTCGGTCAACGTTGCGGTGGTTTGTGCGGGCGCGGCGGTGAATCCAGGTGACGTGATTGTGGCGGATGCGGACGGAGTGGTTGTGGTCCCGCGCGATCAGGCGGCGGCCGTGGCGAGGGCCGGCGCGGAACGGGTCGCCAAAGAAGAAAAGACGCGGGAACGCTTGCGCAATCGTGAATTGGGTCTGGATTTCTACGGGCTGCGCGAAAAGCTAAAACAGCTGGGCGTCGTGTATCAAGACAGCGAATAGGAGAGCACCATGGGACAAATCGTTTTTGCCGCGGCCACCGTTCACGCGCCGCAACTCTTTACGTATCCGCCGAGCGAAGATCCTAAGCAACTGGATGCCGACATCGCTGCGATGCGCGAAATCGGCAAGATGATGGAGGACACCAAGCCCGATTTGGTTATCGTAATCGGCAGTGATCACCTGGAGACTTTCTTTTTGTCGGCAGTGCCCACTTTCGCCATTGTAGGCGGGACACATTCAAAAGCAGCCTTCGCCAGGAAGACGTACTCTCTTCCGATTCATCCTTTTGCGGAAGAACTGTTGGACAAGTTGGTGATGAACGGCTTTGACATGACCTATTCGCAGGACGCGGAGCTGGGCCATGCCTTTGCCGCGGTTTACGAGTGGGTGATCGAAGGACGGCCGATTCCGGTAGTGCCGATTTTCGTCAATACCTACCTGCCGCCGCTGCCGACGGCAAGGCGATGCGCGCAATTGGGCGCAATGATCAAAGAACTGGTGGAAAAGACTTCTCTTAAAGTTGCCGTGGTGGCCAGCGGCGGCATGTCGCACTATCCGGGTGCCTGGAAATATCCACAGCCGGATTTTGATTTCGATTGGTGGGCCATCGCGCACATGGAGCGGGGCAATCACGAAGCGTTGCTGGCGTTGAATAATCAGCAGCTCGACGAAGTGGGCAATACGGAGATGCTGCCTTGGATGATGTTGTTCGGCGCGATTGGAAATCGGCCGGGCGAACTGATCACCTATCAGCCCACCTGGCACCACGGGCACGCGGTAATGAGCTTTATTCCCAATCGCAAAAATGTCCCCACCACTCCCGAACCCGCGCCGAGTTGGAAGTTTGAGGATAAGGGCTTTGAGTTTTACCGGCACCCGGATCCGGCCGACTACGCATTGAACAAAGTGCTGTATGATTTGCGTTTCAGCAGTGAACTGCGCCGTAAATTGTTCACGGACATCAAGGGTCTGGCCGAGCAATATCATTTGAACGAAAAGCAGGCGGCAGTGCTTGAAACCATGAAGGACGAAAGCATTGATGCGGTTCGTTCGCTGAAGCCGCATCCGCTGGTAGACGCTGGGGCGCATCCGTTGGGTATGTGGATGTCGTTAATCACGGTGCAGGCGGAGCAGCGCCGGATGAAGGCCGAACAAGCAGCGCTGAACGCGGGAGCGGAAACGAAATGAGTGGACGACTGCATGGGAGGGTTGCGGTAGTCTCCGGCGCCGCAAATGGACTGGGAAAAGCAGCGGCGTTGCGCCTGGCCCGCGAGGGGGCGCACATCGAAATCCTGGACATCAAAGACGCCTCACAGGCCGTCAGCGAAATCCGCGAGCTAGGGGTGCAGGCGCATTCGATCATTTGCGATTGTACGGACGAGGCTCAGGTGGATCGCGCGGTGAAAGAGATTGATGCACGGCACGGCGTGGTGGATATTCTGGTGAACAATGCTGGAATTCTTACGGCGCGCAAGCCCTGGCTCACGCTGACCAAGGAAGAAGTGAACCGCTTTGTGCAGATCAACTACATCGGTTACTTCGTGGTGACCAAGGCGTTCTATCCGCTGATTAAGAAGAGCAAGACGCCGCGCATTATCATGGTGGCCTCGCGGACCTATTTCCTGGCGAATCCGGGGCAGATGGCTTACGTCGCCAGCAAAGGCGCCGTGATGGGCATGATGCGCGTGCTGGCGAAAGAACTGGGCGACGACGGTATTCCCGTGAACGCGGCGATGCCCGGTATGGTGGCGACGCCGGGTACCCAGGAACATTCGCAGGATGAAGCGTTTAATCGCGTGATGGGCAATCAGGCCATCAAAAAGCGCGTTACGCCAGAACACTTTGCAGGTTTGATTGCATTTTTGGCCAGCGACGACGCCGAACTGATCACTGGTCAAATGATCCTTTGCGACGGCGGCGGGTATTTACACTAGGCAACAAAACAGCACCAAGCCGCGACCATGAGGGCGCGGTCCAATCGAAGGAGCCCGCCGTGGCCACATCAAACGCTAACCCGAAAAATGCCGCGATCACGGCCAGCCCCAAGTGGATGTGGCTCATCATCGCCGTGGCCGCCAGTCTACTGGTTGCGTTCGTTCCGCTTCAGGGGTTGTCTCCGCTGGGGCATCGCGTATTGGCCATCACCATCTTTACCGCTATCCTGTGGGCCTTTGGCGTGATCAACAACGGCGTGGCCTCGGTATTGATGATGGGCTTGTTGATTGTCGCTGGTGTCCGTCCGCCACTGGCGCTGAGTGGTTTTGGCAGTCCGCCGTTTTGGGTACTGGTTACGGTGTTGTTCTACGGTTTTGCCATGAAGAAGACCGGGCTGGCCGAACGGCTGTCGTACTACATCCTGTCATTGTTTCCGGCAAGTTACCCTGGCATTTTAAGTGCATTTTTCGTAATCGGCTTTGTGTTGGCCCTCGGCATTCCGTCGATGACCGTGCGCACGGCCATTATGGTGCCGATTGCCTGGGCGCTGGTTCAATCCTTAGGACTGCCTAATAAGAGCAAGGGGTCGGCGCTCATTATCTTAACCACCGTTGAGATGGCCGTAGTGCCGGGACTGGCGTTTTTGTACGGATCGCTGGACGGGCCGATTGTGGCCGCGGCGTTTGATGCGAAACATCTACCGCTCAGTTGGCTGGGTTACGCGCAGGTAATCACCTTTCCCACACTGTTGTTGTGTCTGCTGATTCTGGTGGGAAATCAATGGATTCTCCGGCCAGAGGCGCCGCTGAACGCCACGCCCGATTTCGCGCGCACGCGGCTGAAGTCGCTCGGTTCGTTCAAGCGTCCCGAGTTGGTTACGGGCATTGTGGTGGTTCTCTCGATTATTTTTTGGACCACGGATCGCTATCATCATCTGCCGTCTTTCGTGATTGGCACGGGGGCCATGGCCGTGTTCGCCTTCGCTGGTATTTTGCGCGACGAAGACCTGGGAACCGGCGTTTCCTGGTCCCTGTTGTTGTACCTGGGCGGAGTATTCGGCTTGGCCAACGTCATTCAAGATACGAAAGTGACCAACTGGCTGGCTGGCTTTATCGTTCCGATGGCGCGACAACTGGCGTCGAATCTAGTGCTGTTGATGATGGTGTTGAGCGTAGCGATGTTTGTGCTGCGTTTTCTGGACCCCTCCAGTTTCATCGCCATCTCGGTGCTGTTTCTTTCGGTTGTGGATGTGACCAGCGCCGCTGGCATTCCACCGCTGGTGACCATGGCCGCGGTGCTGATCGCCTCGGTTCCGTTCTGGATGTCGTATCAGAATTTCTGGCTGGCCATGGGCGAAGGACTGACATCGCACCAGGCGTTTGATTCGGGCCAGCGACTGAAACTGGCCAACGCATACGCGGTCTTTTCGCTGATCGCGGTGGGGGTGGGTGTGGGTTACTGGAAGTTGATCGGTATAGTGAAGTAGATATGTGGCGGATGCCACATGGTGCACCGCGACGAAGCGGCGGATGGGCCTTGCAAAATTAAGTAACTGCGTTTAGGTATGGACGGCAAAGGCTGGTTAGCCCACGAGGCGGCCAGTCTTTTCGCTATATGAGAGAGGATTTAAGAATGAACCAGATTCCGCGTATCGGTTTCGTTGGCTTTGGTGAAGCCGGATATCATCTAGCGAAAGGCCTGCGTAGCGCCGGTATCGTCCATATCTCGGCCTTCGACATCAATACTCACGCTGACGGATTAGGCGGCTTGATCGTTTCGCGCGCGGCGAAAGCGCAGGTTAGGTTAGTGAGTTCGAACGCGGAATTGGCGGCGGGCAGCGATATCATCTTGTCCACCGTTACGGCCAATCAAGCCAAGAATGCGGCGGAGCAAACTGCGCTTCATTTGCAGCAGCGCCATCTTTATGCGGACCTTAATTCCATCTCACCGCCGCTCAAACAGAGTATTGAACAGATTATGAATGGTGCAGGAGCGCGCTTCGTGGAAGTGGCGGTGATGGCGCCGGTGCCTCCTTACGATCACAAAGTGCCAATGCTGACAGGCGGAGCGGCCGCGCCTGAATTCGCCGAACGCATGAGGCCTTTTGGCATGCAGATCGAAGTGGGAACGTTAGAAGTTGGCACTGCGGCGGCCACCAAAATGTGCCGTAGCATCATGATTAAGGGCCTGGAAGCATTGCTGACTGAATGCGTTTTGGGCGCGACGCGGTATGGTGCGGATGAACGTGTTTTCGCATCGCTGGCGGAAACTTTCCCCGGCATTGACTGGCCCAAGCTGGCTACGTATATGGTGGGTCGTGTGGTGGTGCACGGAGAACGAAGGGCTCGCGAGATGGAAGAGGTAGTGGAGACCTTGCGCTCCATCGACATCGATCCGATCATGGCTTCGGCGACGGCGCGCCGCATGGATTGGAGCGTGCAAGCTGGATTGAAAAAGAAATTTGGCGGCAAAGACCCTTCAAGTTATCGCGAGTTTGCCCAGGCGGTGGCGGAACTGCAGGCAGCCGGTTTGACACGCGTGTTGGCGAAATGAGAACGATCCGGCCGGTTGTGGTTTTGCTCGCCACATGTGCACTGGCGGTTGGGCAAGCTACCGCGGATTTGAATCTGATGCCTTGGCCTGCGCACATCGCGTTGGGCACCGGGCAGTTCAAACTCACCCCGCAGTTTACGGCGAAGATCAGTGGCGCAGGCGCGCAGGATGCCCGGGTACGCAGCGCAACCGTCCGCGCCCTCCAGCGACTTGCGCGCCAGTCGGGCGTCGCGATATCTCCGCGCTTAATCGAGAGTGCGAGCCAGGCCAGTTTGCGCATTATCGTCGAACGCAAATCGGAACTCGGTCCGCAGAAGTTAGGCGAGGACGAGGCTTATCACCTCACTGTAACTGCGGACACGATCACGCTCACGGCGGGACCGTTGGGCGTTTTGCGGGGTCTGGAAACGCTGCTGCAAATGGCCACCCGCAACCCGTTCCCCATCCTAAACATCGCCGATCAGCCACGCTTCCCTTGGCGCGGACTATCGTTGGACGTCTCACGCCACTTCATCCCCCTGGACGCCGTAAAGCGCACGATTGACGGTTTGGCGATGGTGAAGATGAACGTGTTTCACTGGCATCTTTCCGACGATCAAGGTTTTCGCGTGGAAAGCAAACGCTATCCGCGCCTGCACCAACTGGGCTCGCACGGGTTGTACTACACGCAGGCGCAGGTGCGCGAAGTGATTGCTTATGCGCGCGACCGCGGTGTTCGGGTGGTGCCGGAATTCGACATTCCGGCGCACGCCACCAGTTGGTTTGTGGGCTATCCGTGGTTGGCGACCGGCCGGGGTCCTCATCACGTTGAACAGGAATTTGGGGTTCTGCCTTCCGTGATGGACCCCACCAAGGAGTCCACCTTCGTCTTCCTGGACAGCTTCATTGGTGAAATGTCCAAGCTGTTTCCGGACGCCTATTTTCACATCGGCGGCGATGAAGTGCCTAAGAACGGGGAATGGACCAAGAGCGCGCACATCGCGGCGTTCATGAAAACGAATCAACTGCCTGATCATGCCGCGCTGCAAGCGTATTTCAACCGGCGTGTGTTGCAGATTGTCACCAAATACGGCAAGCACATGGAGGGCTGGGATGAAATTCTGCATCCGGACTTGCCCAAGAACTCCGTGATCCAATCCTGGCGCGGGCAGCAATCATTAGCCGAGGCGGCGCGTCAGGGCTATAGCGGGATTCTCTCCAATGGCTACTATCTGGATTTGATGCAGCCCGCGGCACAGCACTATGCTGTCGATCCGATAAAGATCAACGCAGCCAACGAAGATCCCTCGGCTGCGCCGCTCACAGCAGAAGAACAGCAACGCATCATTGGTGGAGAGGCAGCGATGTGGGAAGAACTGGCCACCCAGGAAAATATCGACGTAAAGTTGTGGCCGCGGACTGCCGCCATCGCGGAGCGCCTTTGGTCTCCCGCAGATATCACCGATTCCGCGTCGATGTACCGCCGTCTGGTTCCCATCAGCAAATGGTTGGACATGCAGGGATTGCGGCATTTGGTTCAATTGAGGCACATGCGAGTACGCCTTGCCGGTTCAGACGACGGCGCGGATGCGCTTGCGAGATTCGCCATCGTGCTGGAGCCGATGAAGAACTACACCCGCCATCGGAATAAGAAGTATTTCACTACGACGCCGCTGAATCGGCTGGTGGACGCACTGGCGCCTGAGAGCGACGCGGCTCGCGAATTTCGCGATTCGGTGAGTCAGTTTACCGTGGCCGGCGATCCAGGACTGTTGCGGGAGCAGTTGCGCGCATGGCGGCAGACCGCCGCGGACGTAATTCCGATTCTTTCAAACCATGCATTGTTGCAAGAGAATGTGGAAGTAGCGCACGCATTAGGTGACATCTGCACGATGGGACTGGAGGCGCTAAACGCCACGCCAAGGCTGTCGAAGCAACGCGCGCAAGTTCTCCTGGACTCGCTTGAGGAAGCGGCCAAACCCAAAGCGGAAATCGTCATCGCCCTGGCCCCTGCGATTCGCGCACTGATCGAAAAAAGCATACAGTAGCATTCGCCTAGAATAGACAATGGCTGTTCACGGAAGGCGTTGGGAAAACGAAATGACGATGCGAAAAGGTATTTGGTTCGGATTTCTGTTCATCGTGATGCACACACTGTTGTTGGCGCAATGGGCACCGTATCCAACCCAAGGGGTTCCCCCAGGAGTTCCCAAAGACAAGGCAGGCAAACCGAATTTGAGTGCACCAACGCCGCGCGCCGCCAGCGGTAAGCCCGACTTGAGCGGCGTCTGGGAAAATCCCCCGTGTCTGAAAGATCCATGTCCTGCTGGAAGTAGGGAAGAATTGCTGCCGTTAGCCGCCCAGTTTCTGGAAATCGATTGGGAAATGGAGCAGCCTTTGCCGTTGCAGCCGTGGGCCAAAGTACTGAAGGATGCGCGCGTGAAAACGCACGGCAAAGACAATCCCGACGCGCACTGCAAGCCGATCGGGGTCGTGCAGTTGCACACCCATCCCTACCCGCGCCGGATCATACAAACCCCAACCATGGTTGTGATTATGTACGAAAAAGACGGAGTGTTCCGGCAGATTTTCACCGATGGACGGCCTCTGCCGAAGGATCCTTTGCCGTGGTATTACGGTTACTCCAGCGGAAAATGGGTGGGTGACACGTTGGTGGTGGAAACAATTGGGATGAAGGAAAACTGGTTGGATTTCCGTGGGTCGCCAATGACGGAGGAGGCCAAGATCACCGAGAAATTCCGGCGCCCCAACTACGGCAACCTGGAGCTTGAGTTGACCATCGACGATCCCAAGGCATACACCAAGCCTTTTACCGTGACGGTGAAGCAGCGGATCATGCTGGGTATAGAGCTGTTTGAGTTCTTCTGCTCCGAAAACGAGAAATCGGCGGAACATCTGCAATAAGCTACTACAAGGCAACAAAATAAGAGAATCTATGATGACGCGCCGGACTCTTCTTCGCACTTCCCTTCGTACTGCCGCTGGCTTGCCTGCTCTGCTTTCTCTGCCCCGTTCGCTGCGGGGCGCGGAGTTCGACCTGGTGATTCGCGATGGCCATGTGATCGATCCGGCGCAGAACATCGACCGGCCCGCCGATGTTGCGATTCGTGCCGGCCGGATCGCATTGATTCGTCCCCATATTCCGGCGGAGTCCGCCACTGAGTCGCTGGATGCGCGAGGCCAGTTGGTTGTCCCTGGCCTTATCGATATTCACTTGCATGCGCGTGATTCCACGCTGCTTCCGCCCGAGATCCTGTCCACCGGCGTCACGTCCATGGTGGACGGCGGGTCGCGGGGTGCCGATAACCTGGCGCAAGTTGTGGAAATCGCCCGCAACGCGCCCAACCGGATGCGCATCTTGATCAACATCAGCCGCCTCGGCAATAACCCCAACCCGGACCCCGCACGGCGTGGCGAATTCATGGATGGACTTGAGCTTGCCGATGTGGCCAAAGCCCGCGCCGCCATTGAACAAAACCGGCAATGGGTGATGGGGATGAAAGCGCGCCTGTCGCGCAACATCGCGGCCAATCATGACTTGGAAGTATTGCGGCTGGCCGTCCAGGCCGCGACACCTTCGGGCATCCCGATCATGATTCACATGGGAGATACCGCTTCGCCGCTTCCGGAAATTCTGAAAATCCTGCGGCCCGGCGACATCGTCACCCACCTTTACGCCCCGCCACCGCATGGCATTCAGGATGACGCGGGACGTATTCTGCCGGAAGTTCGAGCAGCGCGGCGGCGTGGAATCCGCTTTGATTTCGGCAATGGCCGCACGGAGCATTGGACTTGGGCCGTCGCCCAGAGCGCCTTAGCCCAGGGCTTCCCGCCGGACACAATCTCAACCGATCTCGAAGTGGGTGGCCGCAGCGAGCAGGTATTCGATCTCCCAACGGTGATGTCGAAGTTTCTGTTACTCGGCATGCCGTTGCGCCAGGTGGTTGCTTGCGTCACCGCCAACGCCGCGCGCAGCTTTGGCGAGTTCAGGGATCTGGGCAGTCTCCGCAAAGGCGCCGCGGCGGACGTCACGCTACTTGAACTGACCAAGGGAACATTTAATTTCGTCGACAACTATAAGGGCATGCGCACCGGAATGCAAAAACTGGTCACCCGCGCTGTTGTGGTGGCGGGTAAACGTGTGGTTTGATAGACCACGGCCTCAGATTCTGATGATGTTGGGAGAATGTGGATGACGTCCCGGTTTAACGCAGCTGCAATTCTGTTGGTAAGTGCGTGGACTTATATTGCATTCGCTGCGGTGCCGGCGGGTGGACAGCAGGCTTATCGGGCTCCGCGCGCCGCCGATGGAAAACCCGATTTGAATGGCATCTGGCAAGCACTGAATACGGCGGAGTGGTCGCTGGACGGTCATGCTGCCGGGCCCGGAACCACGGCGGCACTGGGCGCGCTGTATGCGACGCCTCCCGGGCAGAGCGTCGTCGAGGGCGGACTGATTCCTTACCTTCCGGAGGCTCGCGCCAAGCAGCAGCAGAATTTCGCCAAGCGGCAGACCGACGATCCGGCCGCCAAATGCTACATGCCTGGTGTTCCCCGCGCCAACTACATGCCGTATCCGTTCCAAATCGTGCAGAGCGCGCATTCCTTGATGTTCGTTTACCAATTCGCCGACGCCATCCGCACCGTTTACATGAAAGATCCAGGCCCTGCTCCGATCGATAGCTGGATGGGTTGGTCCGTCGGAAGATGGGAAGGCGACACGCTGGTGATCGATGTTTCCGGTTTCAATGATCAGACCTGGTTTGACCGTGCCGGGAATTACCACAGCGATGCCTTGCATGTGGTAGAACGTTATACTCCCCGCAGCGCGGATACGCTCCTGTACGAGGCCGTCATTGAAGACAAAAATGTATTCTCGCGCCCATGGAAAATCAGCATGCCGCTGTACCGCCACATTGAGACGAACGCCCAGTTGATGGAGTTCAAATGCATCGAGTTTGCCGAAGAGCTACTCTATGGGAATCTGCGCAAGAAGTCGAACCCTTAAGTTGATCGGGAGGTAAATATGTCGCATCGAATACGCACTCGCCTGGCAGTCGCCGTCGC
>JANXYJ010000004.1 GCA_025350105.1 Terriglobia bacterium
CCCGCCATCGCTGTAGTACTGCCATAACCGCTGCACCACGCATGCAAGATCGGGGAGCCCTCTCGGATGGAACATTCGTGGGCCACCGCGTTGGACGGGGCTGTCAACAAACGCTTCCTGTCAACTGGAGAAACCAGAGAATTAGTAAGTGTAACCGTGGGGTTCGACTCCAACCCCGGGGGTTGTCTACGCCACCCCGCAAGACCTCGTTTCCAACCGGAGAGAACGTGCGGCCCGCAAGAACCTGCGGAATGTTGCGGATACGGGCGGAAAGGGCAAAAGTGCTGCTGTCAACAAAACGCGCCCTCGGAGTTGGGGCGGAGACGGTTTGGCTCCCCAGCGTGGATTCGAACCACGATTCACGACGTCAAAGGCCGCTGTCCTACCGTTGAACGACCGGGGAGTGAGGAAAATGTGTGCTACTTCTTGAGTTTAACATGAGCGTGCTTGGCACACGCTGAAACCAGCTACACCGCCAAAAACTTCACGCACGCTGGCTTCGGCACTTCTGCTTTGGCGCCGGTGGGCGTGATCTTACCCGTGTCCGGATCCACGGCGAAGGTCACCATTTGGTTGGTCGTTTGGTTCCCCACAAACAGAAACTTCCCGGAAGGTTCAAAGTCGAATTCGCGCGGGTTCCCGCCCAAGGTGCTGGCAATATCGACGGGAATCATCTGGCCCGTGGCTTCGTCGATCTTCAGGATCGCCAAACTATCGTGACCCCGGTTGCTGGCGTAGACAAATTTTCCGTTGGGATGCAGGCGGATGTCAGCCAGCGCGTTGCGTTCTTTGAAATCCGCTGGAATCGTCGGCGCCGTATGAATCGGCCGCACCTCGCCGGTATTGGAATCAAAATGGAACGACGAGAGCATCGATTCGCGCTCGTTCGTGATGAAGAAATACGGCAGACGCGGATGAACCGCCGAATGCCGCGGCGCCCGCCCCGCCGGAGTGGCAAAAGCCTTGCCCGCCCCCAAAGTGCGCGAGGCAGGATCAAATTTGTAAACGTAAATGTGATCCGCACCCACATCACAGGCAATCACCCAACGCCCAGTGGAATCGAAATTCACTGAATGCGCCGCGGCACCGGGGCCTGCCTGGTTCAGCGGCCGCCTTTCAAAGACAGCCACGTCGCAGGCGGGTTCCAGCGCGCCGTCAGCCTGCACGGCAAACATCGCTACCGTGCCGTCATCCGTCGGGTTCTCAATCACCGGGACACCGTTCCGCTTTTCGACGCGAACGGCCTTTGCAAAATCACCATGATTGGCCACCAGCACCCGTTTGCCGCTCTTATCGATGACGATGAAACACGGATTCACACCCATGGACGGTTGCACGTTCAAGTGGGTAAGCGAGCCGTTATCGCGGTTGATGGCAAACCCGTGGACTCCGCCGCCCGCGCCCGCTTTGCCATTCAGGTTCGGCGCCTCGTGGGTGCAATACAGAAATCGCCCGTCGGCGGAGATACATAGGTTACCGCCGTTCAATCCGTCAAACTCGGCGGCCGTCCTGGACACCTGCGTCAGTGACCCATCGCCCATGTTGACAGTGAACACGGTGATGCCTCCGCCGCCACCTTGGCCAAACGGCCCCTTGGTCCACGACGAAACATAGGCGTACAGTTTTGCTGGCGCCTGAAAGGCCTGCGCCCGCGTGGCGGCAACCACGGCCGCTCCGGTGAGCGCCAGAAAATCGCGTCTGAGAAAATTCCTGTGGGTTGATTCGGCGCTCATAGTGACTTCCCTCGCTCCTAAATTCTTGGCATTACACGTCCGCAAGCTATGTTATCAGTTCCCAGCCCGCGCCCTCTAACGCCATTAAACATCGCTGCCGATGACTTAAGGAGTATAATCCGTCACAGAAATTGCTTATGCTGCTTGACAATCTTGCCGCCTTATTTCTGCTTTACCTAAAGCCAATCTCAGCAATCAGCCGCATTTTGGATCGCGGGAAATTGTGGTTTGCTGTTGCCGCCGCCGTGGCGGTTTCGTTTTTGTTGATGACCGGCCAGGCACGCTACCTGCAACAAGGCCAACTGGCCGCCGACAACAGCACCCAAGCAGCGTCAGCAGTTCAGCCTGGGCGCAGCGGAATGCAATCGCCGGGCGGGATCCAGGTTCCCGACGGGGCCGACCCAACAGAACTAGTCGCCCGGAACTCCCCCCTGGCCGGCGTGATCAACGCCGCCAAAACCTGGATCATGCTGCCACCAGCGAGTCTGATTCTGCCCCTGGGCGCGTTGACGTTGGCCTTTGTGCCTGTGCTGATTGCCTTGCGGGCGCTCAGCGGCTTTGGCAGTTTCGGCGTGTTGATGCGCAGCGACTATCTGGCGCTGTTGATGTGTGCGCTGCTCAGTTGGGCTGCCGCCTATCTTCCGGTAGCGCTGGTCAACTTTTGGATGCCTTATGCTCCGTTGCAGTACGTTTGGCTTTACGGCGCGGCGCAACTGTTCTTCGTCGTGCTGGCCGCGCTCA
>JANXYJ010000025.1 GCA_025350105.1 Terriglobia bacterium
GTTGAATCGCGAAGAGATTATTCGCAAGACCACGCAAGAAAAACCGGAAAATGCCACGCACTGGTCGACGCGCAGCATGGCTCGGGCGGTTGGCATCAGCGAAGCCAGCGTGCGCCGGGTGTGGCATGAGCACGGACTGAAGCCGCATCGCAACCAAACATTTAAAGTCAGCCGGGATCCGAAATTCACCGAGAAGTTGGAGGATATCGTCGGCCTGTATCTGAATCCGCCGCAGCACGCCATCGTGCTTTCCGTCGATGAGAAGAGCCAGATTCAAGCACTGGATCGCACGCAACCCGGCCTGCCGATGAAGAAGGGCCGTGGGGAAACCATGACGCACGACTACAAGCGGCATGGAACCACCACGCTGTTTGCAGCGCTCAATACGCTGGACGGCAGCGTGCTCAGCCAATGCCGTGATCGTCACACCAACGAAGATTGGATCGCGTTTCTAAAGCTCATCGATCAGCGCACACCGAAAGGGAAATCGCTGCATATCATCGCGGACAACTATTCAGCTCATAAGCATGCCAATGTGCGGAACTGGCTGAGCAAACACAAACGCTTTCACATGCACTTCACGCCCACCAGTGCTTCCTGGCTCAACATGGTGGAGCGCTTCTTCCGAGACATTACCCACAATCGCATTCGACGCGGAGTGTTCCATAGCGTGCCCGAACTCATTGCCGCGATCCAAACCTATATCGCCCAGCACAATCTCGATCCCAAACCCTTCATCTGGACTGCCAAAGCCTCCGACATCCTCGAAAAAGTCACCCCGGCTCGCCGCACTCTTGATAAGGTTCAATCTGTGCGACGCATTACACTAGTCTCCTGTCCCAGTGCGCATCTAAGATCTCTCTAAATCTTAGACGAAGGCCAATCACTTCGGTTACGTTCTTCTGGGACAGGAGACTAGTTAGTTACAGGCGGGGCCCTTCGGGGCCTTTTTCTGCGTTGGGTCCACCAAGCAAATAACGAAGCAAGTCTACGCCGACTTACGCCACTTCCCGCCAGCATCTTTCTTCGCTTTCAATGCGTGAGAGCGGCGCTGTACAGCGTGTTCTGAAGGCATCTGCTTCGGATCTTCTTATATCCCAAAATGGGCAATTAGCGCCTTCGCGATGTTTTCTACGCGGAAGCGGTGTTCGCCGGGGAAGGAGAGCGCGACTTTGAAGCGGCGCGGGCCTCCGCTGGGCGGCGCAGCGGCTGTCATGATGTGAATTTAGAATATCGCAGGTTTGGGATGGAGGGGCGGATAGGTGCCGACAGGATTGGTGCCGATTGGGAGGGCTGGTTCGTATTAGAGGCGGTTAATACAGTCGTTACCGGTCGCCGCTGGGGGCTGGCGCACGCATGCTTTGCGCATACCGGCTGGGCGCAAGAGAGGTGCTGTGTGCGGTTTGCTGGCGCTCGCAATGCTTTCCACATGGCGGCTGGCCGGCTGGGTGTTGTCCCGTCGTCGAACCCAGATATATAACGATAGACAACGATAGTTAAAACGAGATGAAAGAACGCATTCGCTCGACTACGACCTTGTGCAAAAGGCGTGACGGGAAGGTCGTCATTGCGGCCGCGTGGTTTATCATGGCGGTTCGCTGCGAGGGTACGATAGACTGAGTTCCATTGAGGTCGGTGGTATGCGGTCGGCGGTTTTCCTTACAATTTGTGGGCTTAGTGTTCTTGGGCAGATGAACACGGGTGAATTGTCGGGCAATGTACGCGACGGATCGAACGCGTTGCTTCCGGGTGTTTCTCTGATTGCCTTCCACGTGGAGAGCGGGCAAAAGTTCAGCACGGTGTCCAATGCTTCCGGCGAGTATCTGTTGGCGCAGTTACCGGTGGGAGCTTACGCGTTGACGGCGAGCGCGGACAACTTCAAGCAGTCTTCCTTGCCACTGTTTGAGGTGCACTCCGGCGAACACTTGCGGCGCGATTTTACCTTGCAATTGGGCGATTTTAAAGAAGTTGTGACGGTGGAGGCCGGTGCGGACGGGGTGCCGTTGGGATCGGCGGAAATCAAGGATTTGATTGGCCGGCGGCAGGTGGTGGATTGGCCGTTGCGGGGACGGCAGTTTCGGGATCTTGCGATGTTGAGCCAAGGAGTAGTGCGGCCGCCCGGTGGGACTCGCGGGGATGCCATGCAACAGGCCGGCAATCTGGTGAACGTGCTGGGGCAACGCAGCGGACACAATTTGTATTTGATGGACGGCGTGGCCATTACGGACGAGCACTTCAACAACATGGTGATTTCGCCGTCGATTGATGCGATTGAGGAATTCAATATCGAGAAGACGTCGTACGCGCCGGAATTCGGCGGCAAATCAGGCGCGGTGATCAATGTAGTGAGCAAATCGGGAGGCAATGCGGTTCACGGCAGTCTTTTCGAATTTGTCCGCAACGATGTCTTCGATGCCAAGAACTTTTTTGATTTGGCGGCGGCGCGGATTCCGCCTTTCCGGCAAAACCAGTTTGGCGGGAGCCTGGGTGGGCCGGCGCGGAAAAACCGGACGTTCTTTTTCGTGAGCTATGAGGCGCAGCGGATTGGTAAGTCTTTGACGCAAACCTTCTCGGTACCAACCCTGGCAATGCGGAGGGGCGATTTTGCGGGCTTTCCGGCTATTTATGATCCAAATACGATGGTTGGGGAGCAGCGCCAGCATTTTGTGGACAACCTGATCCCGGTGGGGCGAATCGATCCGCTGGCGGTGGCGCTGTTGGCGCAAGTGCCGTTGCCGAATCTTCCCGGGGCGGCGCAGAATTTGTTGGCGACGGGGAATCAGCAGATCAAAGGGAACCAATACAGCGCCCGGTTGGACCACCAGTTTACCGAAAGAGACACCACGTATTTGCGGGTATCGTTGTTTGATGCGCGCCAGAGCGATCCGTTTGGGTCCAGCGTTTTGCAGGAAAGCTTGTTGCCCGGCTTTGGGCGCAATCTGAGTACGCATGCGATCAACGGAGTTGCGGGGTGGACCCATAGTTTCAACGCGAATGTTTTGAATGAAGCGCGCTTCGGTTTTCTCACGGTGGTGGGCGGGCAAAGCAGTCCAAATGCAGGGAACCCTTTCGCGGCGGTGAACGGACTTCGGGGCGTGACCGCGAACCCGCAAGACATGGGTTATCCGCAGGTATCGTTCGGCGGGGCGTTTTCTACGATGGGCGATCCGGCCCTGTTCACCTTTCGCGACAATCGTGATTTTGAACTCTACGACAATGCCAGTTGGCACCTGGGGACGCACGCCATTAAGTTTGGCGCGTACTTCATGCACTACGATTTGCGGCCGGTGAATCCGAATGGGGCGCGGGGCGTGTTTTCGTTTACTCCGCGGTGGACGTCGTCCGCTCCCGGCTTGGCGAATGGGAACGCGTTCGCCGATTTTCTGTTGGGATATCCAACCACGGCCCAAGTGGGGCTGGGGCGGGGGAACATGAACGCCAACACGAACTGGGCGCATTTCTATCTGCAGGACACTTGGCAGATCACGCGCAACCTGAAGTTGGATATGGGGCTCCGCTACGAATACAACCAGAACATGGCGGACGCGGACAATCGCATGGCCGCGATTGATCCTTCCGTCCCCGGTGGACGCTTTGTGGTGGCCAGCGACGTCACGGGGAAGTTATCTGCATCCGCGGCCAGCTTGCTTTCATTCATCCCGATTCCGTATGTGACCTCCGCGTCGGAGGGTTGGGATAACAGCTTATTGGTCGCCCGACCCCTGCGGTTTGCGCCGCGTGGAGGCTTGGCATGGACACTGCCTGGTAATTTGAGGACGGTGATCCGCGCGGGCGCGGGAGTTTATACCAATCAAGCGGCCTATAGTATTGTCACGAACCTGGCGCAGAACCTGCCGTTTTTTTTGACCAAGACGGTGAATTCCGCAGTCATACTGTCACCCGGTTTCACAACCGGGAATGCGCTGACGGCGAACAATGTAGGAACGGTGGGCGGCAATAATCTGGATCACAATTTCAAGATTGAGTACAACGAGGTGTGGAATTTCAGTGCAGAGCATGAACTGAGTGCAGGTACGCTGTTTTCCGCGGCCTACATTGGTTCGCGTACCGTTCACGCCGATAGCGGGACTGTGTTGAACGTTCCCCTGCCAGGCCCCGGATCGATTGCCGGCCGCAGGCCGATTCCCCAACTGAGCCAGATTTCCGATATTCGCTGGAACGGCTGGGCGACGTACCATGCATTGACGCTGGCCGCCAGGCGGCGTTTTAAAGATGGTTTGCTTTTCGATGCGAACTGGACCTGGTCGCATTCGATTGATGACGCGTCGGATCCGGGGACCACTTTGAACGAAACCAACTTGCCACAGAATGTTTACAATCTGGCTCAGGAAAAGGCCAGTTCCAGTTTCGATCACC
This sequence comes from Terriglobia bacterium, assembly GCA_025350105.1. Classification (GTDB taxonomy): domain Bacteria; phylum Acidobacteriota; class Terriglobia; order Bryobacterales; family Bryobacteraceae; genus Palsa-187. The sequence continues at coordinate 4,378 of JANXYJ010000025.1, forward strand.
GGCATCGCGTGGTGGTGAGTTTCATCTACCAACTTCCGCTCGCCGCCAAGAAAAAGGGTTTGATGCATTCGCTGCTCGGCCAGTGGCAGGCCGGCGGAAATTTCGCGGCGCAAAGCGGAGCGCCGTTCACTGTGAATATAGCCAGCGATCAGGCCAACGTGGGCGCGGGTCCGGCGCAGCGTCCGGATGCTCATGGTAATCCTAATGCGGGGCCAAAGACTCCGCAAGCGTGGTTTGATACATCGGTGTTTTCGTTGCCGGCGCTGTACACATTCGGCAACGCTCCGCGCAATGCTTTGATCGGTCCGGGGCTGCAGGAGTTCGATCTTTCCCTGCAGAAAGATTTTCGGTTGAACGAGGCATCCAAGCTGCAGTTTCGCGTGGAAGCGTATAACGTTTTCAATCATCCGAACTTCAATATTCCGAATCGGACGGCATTTACGGCGAACTTCGGCCGCATATCGAGCGCGCAGGATTCGCGGCAATTGCAGTTTGCGCTGAAGGTGGTGTTTTAGCTGCATCACCAGGTCTAAGCCCACGGCCTTTAGGCCGTGCGCCGCGAAACTGGTGCAATTCATCAAAGGGCGGTCGCGAAAGCTGGAAGAGGAGTTCCCGAGTTGCGAAAGGGCTACTGGGGGCAGCATCTGTGGGCACGCGGATACTTTGCGCGACGGTGGGCGAACCGACCAGTTTCGAAATGGCTGTGTTGTGTTGGGTCATGATTCGGTCTCCGGCCTGGCGACCGGAGCTACCCGGTATTAGCGACGAGGCTTGAGTTGTCGGCGGTGGAGTTTTCGTTTTGGTGACTGGTTGTAGATCGATGTTGTTACTACGGCTCCCTTGACGGTTGCCGCTGTGTGCAGGGCGTTGCGAGATTTCGGCGGGTGCTGGGGCGGTTGGGAAAGATGCCCGCATGCTTACGCATGGTGGCGCGGTTTCAGAAGATTGGTCCGCCCGTCGTACCATAGAGAACGATAGATAAAACAACATGAAAGAACGCATTCGCTCTACTACGATTTTGTGTGTCCGGCGTGACGGGAAGGTGGTCATGGCGGGGGATGGTCAGGTGACGCTGGGGTCGGAGGTGTTGAAGAGCGGGGCCAAGAAGCTGCGGCGGCTTTACAACGGGAAGATTCTGGCGGGCTTCGCCGGCGCGACGGCGGATGCGTTTGCGCTGTTCACGCGCTTTGAAACCAAGCTGGAACAGTTCAATGGCAACTTGCCGCGCAGCGTGGTGGAACTAGCGAAGGACTGGCGCACCGACCGCATGCTGCGGCACTTGGAAGCGCTGTTGCTGGTGGCCGATCCCACCGATACGTTCATCGTTAGCGGCAATGGCGATGTGATTGAGCCGGACAATAACATCGCGGCGATTGGCAGCGGCGGGTCGTATGCGAAGTCGGCGGCGGTGGCGCTGATGGAGAATACGAAAATGTCCGCGCGAGAGATCACGGAGAAATCCATGGCGATTGCGGGGAAGATCTGCATTTATACCAATGACAGCGTGGCGTATGAGGAGCTAGGGTAGGTTTAGCGCGCGTCTTTTGGGCGTCTTCTTGACTCTCTGACGTATATTCCGTTTACTCTTTGACGTCCTTTTGACTGTGGGGCTTTGGCTTCGCCGGTGGCTTTGACGCGTTGCGTGGGAGCGTGCGTTCTGCAGGCTTTGGGATCAGTACGCCGGTAGTGTCCTAAATCTGCGTTTGATCGTTTTCAGCCGCCGCTTGCTTCTAGGACACCACCGTCCGCGATCGCGTGCAGTGCTTAGCCGTTTCTTTATAGGATGGATTGGCTTGAACGATGGTTTGGCTTGAACGATGGTTTGGCTTGAACGATGGATTGGCTTGAACGATGGTTTGGCTTGAACGATGGTTTGGCTTGAACGATGGTTTGGCTTGAACGATGG
>JANXYJ010000027.1 GCA_025350105.1 Terriglobia bacterium
AGTGTATAGGTGCCAGGATCTGCTTGTTCGTCCTTGTAAGTGATGCGCAGTGGCGGGTTGCGGCCTAAACCTTTTAGGACACCACCGATCCGCTGGATCCACGAACGCAAACGTGGTATTCAAGAACGTGGCAATCAAGAACAGTGAGACTCACGGTTGCCGAAAGGGTTGAGCGGACATGAAACTCAGAAAAATGATCCTCGTGGCTTTATTGGTGACGCTGGCCACCGGCACGCTATGCGCCCGCAACGTGCGTCATCCCCGCCAACTGCGCCTTTATGTGATTGATTGCGGCCGTCTGAAGGTGGAGGACCCCTCGCGCTTTAACTTCAAGAAAGAGGAGTTGAAAGTTCTGGATCTCTCCGTGGGCTGCTACCTGATCGTCCATCCCAAAGGAGCCATGATTTGGGATACCGGGGTGGTGCCCGACCAGAGCTTCAAAGCCGACGGCAGTCCCGCCACCAAAGAATATGCCACGGCAACTGTTCCTCTGAAAACGCAACTGGCCAAGATTGGATACGAACCCGTCGACGTCAAATACCTGGCGCTATCGCACTTCCATTGGGATCACGTGGGCAATGCCAGCGAATTCGCCACCTCCACCTGGCTGGTGACCAAAGTAGAGCACGACGCGTTGTTTTCTTCGTCGCTGCCTCCACGAACCGACGCCAGTATGTTCGCGCCGCTCAAGGACACCAGGACGGTGATGCTTCCCGAAGCCGACTACGATGTATTCGGCGACGGCAGCGTCGTCATCAAACCCACTCCCGGCCACACTCCCGGCCATCGCGTGTTGTTCTTGAAGCTCGCCAAGACGGGACCCATCGTGCTTTCGGGTGATCTGTATCACTATCCGGAAGAAGTGAACAGCAATCGCATTATGCAGGGCGACGTGGTCGAACAAACCGCCGCCTCGCGTGCCTCGCTGCAGGCATTCTTAAAGCAATCGGGCGCCAAACTATGGATCCAGCACGATCTGAACGGCTTCAGTAAATTGAAAAAAGCGCCGGAATTCTATCAGTAAGCCGCTTTCAAAGCTGCAGTACCAGGCCAAAAATAGCGCACCATACCGCGCGCGCCGCTGCATTTTCAATCGAAGAATGATCCTTGCCAGGAGATCTGATTTCAAATACAAGATGATCCTGGAAGGTAAGGGCGGAATGTTCCTCGGATGCATTTTCTCGGCGCACTCGGTACTGCTGAATGCCCGGGCGATGGGATCCTGCCGAGCGAGAGTGACGCCGGGCTTTAGGTACGCTCTGCCTTCCAGAAACTGCTCGATCCGATCGGTTTCAAATTTCCAGGGTCCCGCATGCGTAGCTGCATCCACCCACAGCTTCCTGGTTTCAGGATCATCCTGAGCGGAATCACATCTCCCGTTCAGGATCATCCTGTATCGGCAATTCTGGTGCATCCACCAGAAGATCCCAGTGAAATAGAGCCAAAACGGACGAACAAAATCAGCGTGTTACGACGTTCATGCCCTTTTGTACCGCCGGTACCGCGTGCATCACAGGCGTACTCATGTGGCTTGACCCGTTGCCCGCTAGGCCGCAAACTGACAAGGATTCAGGCCATCCGGGCCATTCAGCACCAGGAGCCCGCCCTCATTGGCCAAGTCTCTAGCACCCCATTACCACTCGTCATCTATCGCTCAAGGAGATGCTGCAGACGATGCATCGGTTGACCCGCTTGCGAATGAACGGCATTTCGCCAGCACATCAACCTACTGGAAGAACGTGTACGCGCAAGACACCTTGGAGGGAGCAATGTTGCGCGAACGGCGGCGCGCTGTATTGGCCTTGGTTGATCCATTGCGTTTGCCGGTGGGTGCCCAGGCGTTAGATATTGGCTGCGGCGCCGGTAGTACGGCAATTGCGTTGGCACGGCGAGGACTTTACGTCTACGCCATGGACAACCTGCAAGCCATGTTGGGGCTTACGCGCCAGGCCGTTGGCGAAGAAAAGCTGGGCGATAGAATTGAGACTCGCCGTGGCGACGCGGAGCGTTTGCCATTCAATGCCGGTACTTTCGACTTAGCGATTGCCATTGGACTGATGGGTTGGCTTCATTCGCCAAAACGGGCCTTGCTTGAAATGTTTGGCGCCTTGAAACCTGGCGGATATTTGGTGGTCACTTTCGAAAACAAGTGGGCTCTGCGTTGTTTGCTGGATCCACCGTTGCATCCGCTCTGGCACAGTGTGACTGGCCCTTCGCGAAGTTCGCGCCGGCATTTTCACGGCGCCCTTGCCCATGCCGGCTTCGAAATACTAGCTTGCCGCAGCGTCGGCTTTGGCCCGTTTACATTGCTGGGACGCCAACTACTAGACCAAGAAGCGTCGGTGCGGCTACATCACAAACTGCAATATATGGCCGATAACGGAAACCCTCTGCTGCGGCACAGCGGCGAAAACTGCCTTGTGCTGGCGCAAAAGCCGAAGGACGATTTTCGCCCGTAAGCTTCGCGAAATCATCCTGATGCCAAACATTTAGGTACAGTATTAAGTTGGTCCCGAAATCATGACGTCTTCTCCCCATTCCCTCACACGTTTCCACGTAGACGGCCGCGTTGCCATAATTACGATCAATAATCCGCCGGTCAACGCGATTGCCAAAGGCGTTCCCGAAGGGATTGAAGCCGCGCTGCAATCGGTGCAGACCAATCCCGAAATTGACGCCGTGGTGCTGATTGGCGCCGGCAAAACCTTCATCGCGGGAGCCGACCTGGCCGAATTTGCCGAGACCGGCAAGGGCCCTGACATTGCAACCTTGCTGACGCTGCTGGAAAACAGCGCGAAGCCCACCGTTGCCGCGCTGCACGGCACCCCGCTGGGCGGCGGCGTGGAAATTGCCATGGCCGCAAACTATCGCGTGGCTGCGGCCGATACTCAAATGGGCATGCCGGAGGTGACCATCGGCGTGGTGCCCGGCGCACAAGGCACGCAGCGTTTGCCCCGCTTGGTGGGTCTGGCAAAAGCCGTGGAGATGCTGATGACGGCCGCGATGGTGAAGGCTCCCGAGGCGCTGCAAATCGGCTTGATCGATCATGTGGTAACCGGCGATTTGTTGGAAGGTGCCTTGGCGTTTGCGAAGGAAGTGGCCGCCAAAGGCGGACCGCATCCCAAGACCAGCGAGAAGACCGACAAGCAGGTTGCGCCGGAAGCCATCGCGCCGATTCTAGCGGCCGGCCGTGAGCAGGCGAAAAAGCTGCGGCGGAATCAAACCGCGCCGCTTAAAGTTCTGGAAGCGTTCGAAGCGGCGGCGACGTTGCCCTTCGATCAAGGCATTCAGAAAGAGCGCGAACTATCCGAAGCAAGTTTGCAATCGCCGCAGGCGAAAGCTTTGATTCACGCTTTTTTCGCCGAACGCGCTGTGGGCAAAATTGCCGACATTCCAAAAGACACGCCGCTTTACTCCATCCGCAAAGCAGCCATTATCGGCGCAGGCACCATGGGTGGCGGCATTGCCATGGCGCTTGTGAATGCCGGAATCCCCGTTCGTTTAAAAGATTCCAGCCAAGCCGCGCTCGATCGTGGCTTGGCCACCGTGCGCAGTAACTTTGAGCGCTCCGTCAGCCGCGGTAGAATTACGGCCGAGGTGATGGAGCAACGCATCGCCATGATTTCGCCGCAGATGGATTATGCCGGTTTCGATGAGGCCGACATCGTGATCGAAGCGGTCTACGAAAGCATGGATCTGAAGAAGCAGATTTTCGGCGAACTGGACCAAGTCGCCAAACCGGATTGCATTCTGGCCACCAACACGTCGACGCTCGATATCGACGAAATTGCCAGCGCCACCCAGCGCCCGCAAATGGTGATTGGCCTGCATTTCTTCAGCCCCGCTCACGTCATGCGCCTACTGGAAGTCGTGCGCGGCAAAGCCACCAGCAAATCCGTCGTGGCAACAACGCTTGGTCTGGCCAAAACATTACGCAAGGTCGGCGTTTTGGTGGGCAACGCGTATGGCTTCGTCGGAAATCGCATGATGTTCCCGTATATGCGCGAAGCCCAGTTGCTGGTGGAAGAAGGCGCCACGCCCGCCCAGGTGGACGCCGCGCTTACCGACTGGGGCATGGCGATGGGTATTTTTTCCGTCGACGATATGGGCGGCTTAGACCTGGGTTCGCACGTCTTCAAGAAAATCCGCAAGCGGCAGGAGTTGGCGTTCGGCACACAGCCACGGATGCCTGTGATGATCGATAAACTGGTCGAGCTGGGACGCCTGGGCCAGAAGACCCGTAAAGGCTGGTTCCTGTACGACGAAAATCGCAAGCAGACGCCAGACCCGGAAGTGGAGCAGATGATCGCGGCAGCTGCAAAAGAGCTCGGTATCGCTCGTCGTACATTTACGAATGACCAGATCATCGAACGCTGCCTCTACTGCATGATCAACGAAGGCGCGAAGATCTTGGAAGAGGGCGTGGCCCAGCGGGCCTCCGACATCGACACCATTTATATGACCGGCTACGGCTTCCCGGGTTATCGCGGCGGGCCCATGTGGTATGCCGACGCCGTGGGCTTGGACAAAGTGCTGGCGAAGGTGAAACAGTTTCATCAGGAGCACGGCGTCTTGTGGACACCGTCACGATTGCTGGAGAAACTGGCTGCGGAGGGCAAGACCTTCGCAAGTTTGGATCAGGTGACATCATGAGCGCGCCCGTAAGCACTGCGGTTAATTCAAATGACCGTCCCTTCCGAGACGTAAAACTGGGCTCACGCGAAGTTGTAGTGGAGCGCAAAGGGCAAGACGTCTACATCAGTCTCAAGCAACCGCTGGGCCCCTACGCCGCCCGCATGACCGATCAGTTGGATCATTGGGCCGAGCACACTCCCGATCGCACCTACATCGCAAAACGAGTAAACGGCGGCGATTGGCGGCGCATCACTTATCGGGAAGCCCGCGATACCGCGCGGCGCATCGCACAGTCTCTGCTCAGTCGCAATCTTTCCGCCGAACGCCCCATCGCTATCGTTTCCGGAAATGACCTGGAACACGCCATGCTGGCGCTGGGAGCCATGTATGCCGGCATTCCCTATTCGCCGCTTTCACCTGCCTATTCACTGGTTGCCACCGACTTCGGCAAGCTGAAGCACATCTTTGATTTGCTGACGCCGGGTCTGGTGTTTGCATCGAGTGGCCAACAGTTTGCAAGAGCCCTGAGCGCGGTAATGCCCAAAGATGCCGAGCTGGTTTGCACCAAGGACCCGCTGCCCGGCGCAACCATGTTCTCGGAATTGCTGGACGTGATGCCGAACGCTTCACTTGATGAGGCTTACGCGCGCGTCACACCCGATACGGTTTTCAAAATCCTGTTCACCTCCGGCTCCGTCGCCCGGCCGAAGGGCGTGATGAACACCCATCGCATGTGGTGCAGCAATCAGGAAATGGTGCGCGCCTGTTGGCCCTTCATCATGGAACAGCCTCCCGTGCTGCTGGAGTGGCTCCCCTGGAATCACACATTCGCCGGCAACAAAGACATGGGGCTGGTGCTGTACAACGGCGGCACGCTGTATCTTGACGAAGGCAAACCGGTGCCCGGCCAGTTTGAGGAAACCATCCGCAACCTGCGCGAGGTAAAACCAACGATCTACTTAAACGTTCCGGTGGCGTTTGACGCGCTGGTGCCCTATTTGCGCAAGGATCGCGATTTCGCCAAGACATTTTTCACCCATTGCAAAGTCCTGTTTTACGCCGCCGCGGGGCTTTCGCAGAAGACCTGGGAAGACCTGGAAAACATCGCGCTGGACGTGGTTGGCGAACGTTTGTTGATGCTTACCGGCCTGGGCGCGACGGAGACTGCGCCGTACGCCATGTGGGTGGGACGGGAAGCGGCTCGCGCCGGCGAAGTGGGTCTGCCGGCCCCCGGCGTCACAGTGAAGCTGACACCTTCACTCGGTAAGTTGGAAGCGCGTTTCAAAGGCCCCAGCGTGACCCCTGGCTATTGGCGGCAACCAGAACTGAACGCCGTCTCTTACGATGAAGAAGGTTTTTACAAAATAGGAGACGCGCTGCGCTACATTGAAGAGGGCAACCCCGCGCGCGGCTTCCTTTTCGATGGCCGCGTGGCGGAGGATTTCAAACTCAACACCGGCACCTGGGTGAGCGTAGGTCCCTTGCGCAGTGGTTTCCTGGCGCATTTCGTCCCGTTTGTAAGAGAAGTGGTGATTGCCGGGCGTGACCACGATTGCGTTACGGCGCTGGTGTTTCCGGACTATGACCAGTGCCGCAGCAAGCTGGCTCCTGAATTGCCCGCTTCGGCTCCCCTGAGCGAAGTCGTTACGCAGCCCACCGTTCGCGCAAAGTTTCAGGAATTGCTGGCCTCGCTCGCAACGAAAAGCACGGGCCTGTCAACCCGTGTTGCGCGCATCATTCTTCTGGATACGCCGCCGTCGCTGAACGCGAACGAACTCACGGACAAGGGCTCTATCAGCCAGCGCGCGGTGCTGGAAAATCGCGCCGCAGTGGTGGAAGAAATGTATACGGGATCATCGCGGGTAATCTCCATCTAAAATCTTATGACTCTCTCTGAACGAACCAGCAAAATCAAAGCAGCCGACATTGTCGCCGTGGACGTTCACGTTCACGCCATGAATTTCGAAAAAACCGAAGGCGGCAGCACTTTCGACCAATCCGCCACCAAATACTTTGGCGCCGATGTGGCCCAAAAGGGTTCGGAAGTTTTAGGCGATTACTACCGCCAGCGCAAAATGGCCGCGGTGATTTTTTCCGTCGACGAACCGCTCTCCGGCTCGCCGTTTCTGGGCAACGACAAAGTGGCGGAAATCGCCATGAAGTCGCCAGACGTATTGATTCCCTTTGCCAGTATCAATCCCCATCGCGGCAAAGCAGGAGTGGACGAAGCCAGGCGTTTGGTGGCGGACGGCGTCATCTGCGGCTTCAAGTTTCATCCGCCCTTGCAGGAGTTCTTTGCCAACGATCGGCTGGCTTATCCCTTGTATGAGGTGATTGAGGAATCCGGCCTCCCTGCCCTGTTTCACACCGGCCACAGCGGTATCGGCACACGCGTACGCGGCGGCGGCGGGGTGCGCCAGAAATACGGCAATCCCATTTACATTGACGATATCGCCGTGGACTTCCCGGATATGCCGATCATCATGGCGCATCCGTCTTTCCCCTGGCAGGATGAAGCCATTTCGGTATGCCTGCATAAGCCCCAGGTTTACATCGATCTTTCCGGTTGGTCGCCGAAATATTTCGCGCCCATTCTGATCCAGTACGCCAACACGCTGCTGAAAGACAAAATGCTGTTCGGCTCCGACTTCCCGGTGATCACGCCAGAACGTTGGATCAAAGACTTCGAAGCCATCGCCATCAAAGACGAAGTGCGGCCGCTGATCATGAAAGACAACGCGGTGCGCCTCTTCGGCTTGAAATAGTTCGGGCTCACTTAAGCCTGCTCTGCGGCCTAACCCGTCTGTGGTGGAATACAACGCAGTCTGAGCGTTAGGCGGAGCGCTGGCAGGTACCTTCATCCACGCGGCACTCTAGCGAATAGAATCCATTCTATTCATCAGAACGCATGTTGCGCGTTTTTGATAATGTCCCCATGAGCGGTTAATAGAAATGTCCCCATAAGCGAGCCTCAAAGAGGGGTTCGGAATTGGGGAGAACAGGGATGAGCGATGGAGAGCTGCAGCGGGCGGCGGTGTTGGCGGAGGTGA
>JANXYJ010000091.1 GCA_025350105.1 Terriglobia bacterium
GATTCTGGCCGCAGCGGAGGAGTGCACGTCTCCCATGCCGCTGGCCAGTTTGGTGCATGACCATTTGCTGTCGGCGGTGGCGCAGGGTGAAGGTGAACTCGACTGGTCCGGTGTTACCAGGGTGATCGCGCGCAACGCGGGGTTGTGAGGGCTGGAGTGGGTTTCTGCTTCGCGATTTTTCCACAAGGGGAACTCGCGGACATTTGTGGAGCGCGTTGCGCTACGTCGAACTGGCTGTCCCAAACTGTTCCCGAAGGACACGATGCGCAGTTGACCGACACTGCATATAGTGGAATGACCAATGGCTGCCGAGCAAATCGTCCCAGGGCTGTATATGTTCTCGACTCGAGCCGTGAACATGTTCTTAATCGAATCACCTGCCGGCTGTACGCTCATTGATACGGGTCTTCCGGGTAGCGCCCCAAATTTGCTGCAGGAATTAGCCGCCATTGGCAAGCAATCGCGGGACATCCATCACATAATCCTCACGCATGCACATCCGGATCACATTGGCAGCTTCGCGGCTCTGAAAAGGGAAACTAACGCTAGAGCTTATATGCACCGGCTCGACACCGGCATTGCCACCGCGGGACGCGGGTTTCGGCCGATGACTCCTGCACCGGGTCTGCGGCGCCGTATTCTGTTTCGGCTCTTCGTTCACCTCGATACATCCGTAGAAGGCGAAATGATTGATCAGTCGTTAGAAGACGGCGACAGATTAGATTTTGCCGACGACCTCCAGGTCATTCACACTCCCGGGCACTGTGCGGGGCAAGTATGCCTTCTCTGGCGGAAGAACGGGGGCGTGCTGCTGGCCGCCGATGCTTGCAGCAACATGGGTGGTCTGGGATGGAGTCTTGGCTATGAGGACGTTGAAGAAGGAAAACGCAGCCTCAAAAAACTATCGTCACTGAACTTCCAATCGGCATGCTTTGGGCACGGCAAGCCGATTCGGGAGCTCGCTTCGGTTCAATTCGCCAAAAAGTGGGGCTGAACTTCGTGTGCCGTAATAGGCCTCCCTCCAGTTTTACAGTTTCGGGGACTGGGGCGTGGGGACAAAGGCATGGACAGATCAAAGGGCTCCCAGAGTGAGCAGCGGATATTCGTGCCTTGTGGGGGTTCGGTAACGCAGCTCCGAACATTACGTGCTGAACTTCCCCCATTTGACGCTACGAGTACCAGCGCCACCATCCCGGACGTTATTCCTGCTTGTTGCCACTTGGTCCCCAACAACCGCCGCGCTGCGTGATGGCGATGGAAGTGGGACACAGTCCGCCTGGATGGCGCGCGAGTTTAGAGCAAAAAGAAAAATCGGGGAAAAACGTGGACGGGGAAAACGGGGAATCACGACCCGCTGGAATGACTTCAGGATGCAAATTCGCTTCAAGATTTGGATTCACTGCGGATCATGGCTTGGACGATCCGCAGCAGAGTTTGCTTGTCTGCCAAAGGCAACGCGGTTAGCGAAGGAGCAGGCTGGGTAAGCTGCGACCATAATTTTGCGCGGAAGAGTTGGCCTTCTTTCGTCAACGCGATCATTTTTACGCGCCTGTCGCCGGGTGCGGATTGGCGCTGAATGAAGCCGCGGGTTTCCAGTTTATCCACCAATCCGGTGACGTTGGACGCGTCGCAATCGAGCGCCTCGGCCAGGCCGTTCATCTTCACTGGTCTGCCGGTCCTGAGTAACCGCAGTAAGTGGGCCTGCGGCAGCGTGATTCCATGCTCATGGCAGGCGGACGACCAATTGCGGCGCTCCACTTGAAAGTGTTCAAACAGCAGAGTCGAAAGCTTATGGTCTAAATTTGCTTCGCGCGCACCCTCGGGTTTGACGCTCATCTATAGGTTCAGTGTAGTCAACAAGCATGATGGACGCAACCATTGACAATGGCAACTATCGATGCTATAAAATAATGGCGTAAGAACGGCGAATTGCGACAAGCACTGTCCAAACGATGACGAGGTTTGAAGGTGGGCCAATGCGGAAACAACATAGAGCAGTAGTGACCGTCTTTTGTCTGGCTACCTTTGTGACCACACTGTTGCCAATAACGGCATTTGCCGCCACGGTGGAAACGTTGGCGGTGCTGGCGCAGGAACCAGCCGCGCTGGAGGCGATTGACATCGCCCGGAATGGCCGCCTGTTCATTACCAACGACGTCGACGGAACCATCGTGACCACCGGCCCGGACGGCCGCGGGGTAACCAAAATTCAACTGGCCGGTGAACATCCGCAGGTTCTTTTACTCACCAATGGCGGAGGGATGGTGGTTACGGCACATGCGAAGCCGCCCGATTTTTCAGGCGCCGGGCGGGGCAATTTTGCCCTGACAAATTTGGACACCACGGTGTTGCTGCTGGATAAGACGGGGAAGGTTACGCGCAATTTTCCGGGGCCGGCGGATTCGTTTTTCAATGGAATCGCAAGGGTGCGGGAGGGTGTCTACCTGATCGCCGATTCAACTGGCGGTTCGTTGTGGCGGCTGGATCTGAAAGCCGGAAAGCTGGAAAAATGGTTCACCGACGCCAGTGTGGAGAGTGCGGCCGGCAAAGGCAAATTTGGCGGTTCAAACGGGATTAAGGTTCATGCGGATTGGGTGTACTACACCTCGCGGGGCGCCATGTGGAAGGTGAAGATAGGGCGGGACGGCAAGCCAGACGGCGCGGCGATGAAACATTCCGCCCAGGGCGGCGATGATTTTGACGTGGCCGCGGATGGGTCCATTTACATTGCGGGCAATAAGAATCTTTTGAAAATCGCTACCGATGGCAGCGTGAGCGTGGTTGCGGAAGTGGGCGTGGACTGCCCCACGGTCCGGCTGACCCGCGATGGCGGCGCGGTTTTGATGACGACGCGCGGGAGTTTCCCTGGTCTCCCGGGGCCGGTGGTGCCTTCGCGCTTGCTTCGCGTAACCCTGCTGCACTGAAGACTCTAAACTGCTGTCCGTGTTTAGTATTTTTAAGGAGGCCGTATGTTTCGTAGATGTATATTGATGATGATCATTGGCGCGGTTCTGCTGGCGGCTACAGCTTGGGGGCACCACTCGTTTGCGGCGGAATTTGACGCGAAGAAGACAGTTAGTATCGCTGGCGTGATCACCAAACTGGACTGGATCAATCCGCATGCCTATATTTACCTTGATATGAAAGATGCCAACGGGGTGCTGGTGCATTGGGCATTCCAGACGATTCCTCCGATGATGATGAGGGCGCGCGGCATCAACCGGGATATGTTCCCGGTTGGCCAAACCGTGACCATTTCCGGTTTCGGTGCCAAGGACGGCACGCAGAGTTTGGGCTGGATCAAGAAAATTCAGTACGCGGATGGCCGCGTGCTGCAGGTAACGGCGGAAGAACAGTAAATCAGGGGGCCGATATGAATGTTTCAAGGAATGTGATCAAGCTTGTATTGACGGCGAGTCTGTTCCCGGCAAGTATGGCCGTGGCGCAATTTGGCCCGCCAAGCGCCGCGCAAATCGAAGCAATGAAGAAAGCCGCTGCGCTGCCGACCCCTAAATCCGCCGATGGCCATGCGGATCTGTCCGGCTATTGGGGACAGAATGGAATGGCGGCGGCCGCCAATATTCTGGGCGGTGACAAAGTGACTCTTGACGGAAAGGTTGCAGTGGTGGCACCGGAGTCGGTGGAGCAAAAGTTTAATCTGTCGGGGGTGGCGCAGCGCAAGGCCAACACGGCGGCGCGGCCGGTATATAAGCCACAGTCCGCGGCAAAAGCGAACGAAAATTTCGAGCGCGCCGCATTTTTGGATCCTTCCTACAAGTGCATGCCCTCGGGCGTGCCGCGCCTGGGGCCACCCACTGAAATCGTGCAAACCCCCAAGGCAAGTTATTTTCTGTATAACAATCGCAACGTATTCCGCGTGGTGCCGACGGACGGGCGTCCGCACGATAAAACTGCCGACCGCATGCCGATGGGAGACTCCACCGGCCGCTGGGAGGGCGATACATTTGTAGTAGACGTAACCAACTTTACCGAAGACACTTGGCTGGATGGGGACGGTTCCTTTCACACGCAAGATATGCATGTGGTGGAATGCTTCACCCGCAAGGGCAATACACTGGAATACCAGGTGACGGTAGAAGACCCAGCCGTGTTTGCCCAGCCATTTGCCGCACGGCCCCGCACGATTTTGTTGGGCGGGGCGGATGCCCACGCGATGGAAGATTATCCGTGCCGGGAAATGGAACAAGAGCATTTGCTAACCACGGAGAGACACTAAAGAATTCACTAGAGATGGGATTTCCGTGATGAGATTCGGTTGTTATTGCTTTGTGCTGCCGCGCTTTTGAGCGCTGTCCCATCTCCTATCTGTCCCTTCGGCCCATACGATAGTTGAGGTTAATGGTATTTCGGAACGGTCTCTGTTGGTAGACCGCTCCACTACCTTTAGTACTGGCCTCGGTACGGGCATTTTTCCTTTTCCGCATAAAATTTCTGATTCTAGGCCCCTTGGCACGTAGTAGGATAGAGGAGCGAGTTGCATACCCGCATCCATATATGTGGAACCGCCGCAAAGACGAAACTCCTGCTCCAACCAGCAAACCGGCATCGGCTCCGCCCACGCCGTCTGAACTTGCCAAAGAAGGAATCCCCATGTCCACCTTACCCAGCCGCCCCGCTGAATCTGGTTTCGACCCTGCGCGCGGAGGCACGGCGGTGTTGGGGAAATCCGTGATCGTCAAAGGGCAGATTTTTGGCCGCGAGGATTTGACGATTGACGGCGAGGTGGAAGGCACGGTGGAGTTGCAGGAACACCGCTTGACGGTGGGCCCCAATGGAAAAGTCACCGCCAGTGTGAAAGCCCGCGAAGTGGTGGCGCTGGGCACCATTCACGGCAACGTGGAAGCCCGCGACAAAGTGGAAATCCGCAAGGAAGCCAAGCTGGTGGGCGATATTCGTACGGCGCGCATCGTCATCGACGACGGGGCGTACTTTAAAGGCAACATTGATATTGTGCGGGCGGAAGCGCCGAGGGTGGCGTCGGCTCCCAAGCCGGCGGTACCGGTGGCGCCAACCGGAACAAGTCCTGGGCCGGGCAACGGTGGGCCCGCTAAATAAGCCACTGAATTGTGTCAACCGCCGCTTCCAAATTGCAGTCCGAACCTACTTCACGTCCCAGTAACGCGCTTGCGGAGTTTTGCTCTTCACTCGAAGAACGCCCGGGCTTGGCGATTCTGGATTTTGCACCGGTAAATCAAGGGACCATCAGCTTCGTCACCAATTACGGACACAAGCTGTATGCGGAAGATTTCCTGCATCAATTGGACCAGTGCTTCGGCGTGGAAACCTTGAACCAATTGGGGATAGAGCCCGGGCCGGATCTGCTGGAGCATCACGCCAACCCCTTGCTGGCCTCGCGCTTTTTCGCCTCTGCGTTGAATTTTACCGATGAGAGCTTCGACGGCGCGCTGGTGTGGGATTCGCTGGAGTATCTGGCTCCGCCGCTGCTCGAACAAGCGGTGGAAAAGCTGCATCGCATTTTGCGCCCCGGTGCGTATTTACTGGCGCTGTTTCATGCGGATAGCCCTTTTGATAGCCGGGCCGAACCAGCTGGCGCGAGTTCGTCCTATCGGATTCAAGACGGCCGCACGCTGATGATGACGCCGCGCCCCTACCGGGAGTTTGCACAGGTCTTTAACAACCGTATGCTGGAGCGCATGTTTCAGGACTTTGGGTCCGTCAAATTCTTCCTGACGCGCAATAATCTGCGCGAAGTGATCGTGCGGAAGTAGCGGTTTGGGACCAAGGTTCCATTTCCTGGGTCACTCTTTGTGTCACACCTTTTGTGTCACACCGCAATCGCCGGGCGCTTTTTTCCAAACCCGGTGGCCTCCTCAAACGCGTGCGCCATTTGCAGCACCGCGAAATCCTGGTGATAGCGTCCGACAATTTGTATACCCACCGGAAGACCCGACCCTGATTGTCCGGGTGGAGTAAATCCGGCGGGAACCGACGCCGCTGGATTGCCGGTGGCGGAAATGTACCAGCAGGATTTCATCCAATCGATGTAACTGGCGAACTTCACGCCTGCGATTTCCGTTGGGTAAGGCGTGTTGATATCGAACGCCGGCAACTGGGTTGTTGGCAGTACGAAGTATTCGTACTTTTCCAAGAACGCCTGAAGACGCCGCCACACTTGCCCGTGCGCGGTTTCGGCCTCGGCCACCTGAGTGCCGGTTAAGCGCAGGCCTTCTTCAATTTCGGCCTTTAGCGTGTCTTTGAAGGAGTTGGGGTGCTCCCGCAGCAACTTGCCGTATGAGTTGGCCGTGTTCCAGGCGCGCAGCACTCGAAACGAGATTTCCGCGGGCGCGAAATCGGGCTCGGCTTCTTCGACAACGCACCCGAGTGCCTCGAATGTCTTGCGGTGGCCGTCGACGATGGTGCGCACGCGAGGATCGAAGGGGACACTGTTTGAGTCAGCGCCCAAATTTTTGAAAAACGCCACGCGCACGCTCTTGAAATTGCGCTGCAAAGGCCGGGCGAAAATCTCCCCGGGTTCTTCAATCGACAGCGGCGCACGCGCATCCGGCCCCGCAATGGTGCTGAGCGCGAAGGCCAAATCCGCTACCGAACGTCCCAAGCATCCGTTGGTGCTGAGCGGAAACCAGCCAAACGCCGCTTTCGGATTGGGCACGCGGCCCACCGAAGGCCGGAAGCCCGCGACGTTGCAAAACGCAGCGGGATTTCTCAATGACCCGCCGGAATCCGACCCGCTGGCCACCGGCACCATTCCGCACGCCAACGCTACTGCCGCGCCGCCCGAGGACCCGCCGCAGGTTTTGGCCAAATCATACGGATTGTGCGTCGCGCCGAAAACCTGATTGAAGGTTTGTGAGCCGGAGCCGAACTCTGGCGTATTGCTTTTCCCGACGATGATGGCCCCCGCGCGGCGCATGCGCTCAACCACAAGATCGTCTGTCGTTGGAATGTTGTCTTTGTAAATCGGCGAACCATGGGTGGTGCGAATACCAGCCGTGTCAAGCAGATCCTTGTGCGCCACCGGCAAACCGTGCAAAGGCCCCAGCGTTTGTTTATGAGCCTGCATCTCGTCGGCCTTCAACGCCGCTTCCATCGCCATTTCCGGTACCAACGTGACGATCGCGTTGACCTTCGGATTGACCCGTTCAATTTGTTTGAGATGCGCCGCCAGCGCCTCCCGCGCCGACAGTTTTTTGCTGCGAATCAGGCGAGCCATCTCCACTGAGCTGGTAAAACATAAAGAGGAATCAGCGTTCCTCTGTGCTGTTGGCTGCGCTGCAAGCGCAGCGTCTTCAACCAGACGCACGGCGGCCAAGCCCGTGGCCAAATCTCCCAAAGCTTCGCGGCGCGTGCTTTGCGTCCCAAGGGGAAACGCTGGCTTTTCGCTCATGTGGGTTAGTTTAGCGTTTCTTTTCTAAAAAAGCCTCCGCCTCCGCCGGCAAAAACGCGCTTCCCCCGGAAATCAGCTAAAATAAAAATTCGGTGAGGTGGCAGAGTGGTCGAATGCGGCGGTCTCGAAAACCGTTGAACCTTCACGGGTTCCGTGAGTTCGAATCTCACCCTCACCGCCACTTTTGCCATAGCCTGCGTTAGGGCACGTCCATATCCATGCACGCTACATCCGCTAGGCCCGCGTCCGTCTGGCCGCTTGAAAGCCCCGGGTTGTTCTGTTGAGCCTCCCGTTGAGTCAAATACGCACGCAACAGCCGTGGCGAATGGGGAATCCCGCTATCTCAAACGCGGTCATCGCTGCTCCATTCACCAGCCGTCCGGGTAACTCATGAAATTCATTCTCAACGTGATCTGGAACTGGCTCGGCGTGATGATGAGCATCGTCATCGGCATGGCGCTGACCCCCTATATCCTGGCGAAATTGGGCGCGAATGGCTACGGTGTCTGGACGCTGTCATTTTCGCTGATTGAGTCACTCACTTTATTTGATTTCGGTCTGCGGTCGGCTGGGGTGAAATACGTTTCGCACTATTACACGATTGGGGACCGCGACAAACTGGCGGAGGTTCTCCACACCTCGTTTGTGTGGGCGGTGTGCATGGGCGGGACGCTGTTCGCGGGAGTTTTACTGTTCGCGCCTTTCGCCGCTTCGCACTACCACATCTCCGAACAATACAAGAGCCAGTTTCCGGTGCTGCTGATGCTGATCGGCGGCAGCTTCGCCGTCGGCCTCACCTTCAACCAGATACGCAATGCCATCGACGCCGTGCAGCGGTTCGATCTCACCAACCGGGCGGCGATTCTGGGAACTTTCATCCGGGGCCTGGGCACTTTTCTGCTGCTGAGAGCCGGGTACGGACTGGTGGAAATTTGTATCTTGACCATCGCTTCGCAAATCTTCACTTATGTCCTGAACTATGTGGATTTCCGGCGCGTTTTTCCCGGACAAACGATTTCTTTCGCGCGCTCCAACTGGGCCATGTTTAAGCAACTGGCGTCCTACGGCATCCATACGTTTTTCACCACGCTGGCGTACCTGGGCTTGATGCAAGGGCCGCCCATCGTGTTGGCGCAGTTGCGGTCGGATACTGAAGTGGGCTATTTCAGCCTGCCCGCCCGCCTGGTGAATTACCTGAGTGAAGCGGTGGGCCGCATCGCCGTGGTGACCGCCACTAGCGTCACCGCGCTGGTAGCCAAGGGGCAGATGGACGAGGTGCGCAAAATGGCGTCCTATCCCAACCGCTACACGCTGGCCCTATTCTTCCCGGTGGCCATCTGGTTGTTCTCGCACGGCGAACGCTTCCTTCTGGTACTGGCCAAGCCTGCGGTGGTGGAACAAAGCATGCGGGTTTTGCCGTGGGTTGTCGCCGGTACGCTGATCGGCTTCATCGGGCAGATCAATTCGTTCAATTTGCTGGTGGCGATGGGGCGGCATAGCGGCGCGGCGCGCATGATGGCGCTGGAGGCCGCGGCGCTGGTGGCCGGCATGTACTGGTTAGTGCCCAGCTACGGGATCTCCGCCGCAGCGTGGTTGAGCGGAGGACTGATGGCCCTGAACCGCGGCTTTCTGATCCCCATCATCGTGGTTCGCGTGCTGAACCTGCGCTACGTCTCTTATATGACGTCCATCTATGTGCGCCCCGCGCTGGTGGCGATTCCCGTTTGCGCCTTGTCGTATTTTCTGGCTTCGGCCATACCCGATCCGGCCAGCACATCGAAACTGGTGCGGGTGGCCGGGTTGTTGGGACAGGCCGGGTTCATCGCGGCGGTCTATTGCGCCATCGCCTATTTTGCGGTTCTGCTGCCGGAACACCGGCAGATGGTGAAGGGCGGAATCGAGCGGCGGTGGACGGCGCTGCGCGCGGCGTAGGAGCCCGTTGGACGGTGCGCAATGACGCTCCATTACGGTCGCGGCTTGGTGCGGGGATTAGGTGGCGGGATTCGTTGCAGGGATTATAGGATCAAGAGAGTCGCTACCACACAAGCTACCGACACAAGCTACCGACACAAACTACCGACACAAGCTACCGACACAAGCTACCAGAACAAACCACCAACACGAACCACCAGCACAAACCGCAGGTAAAGCGATAGACTACCTGCATGAGAAAACTGCTGTGCAGGGCAGTTTTCGCCCTGTATGCCTCCCACGCCTTGGGAGCGGACCCGCGCTGGATTCGAATGCCGTCGGAGGATTTCGAAATTTTCAGCACCGCGGGCGAGGGCGATACCCGCCGTACCTTGCAAAACTTCGAACGCGTTCGCCTGTTTTTTGACCAAGTGCTGGGTGGAAAAGTAGATAAAACCGACCCGGTGCGGATCATTGTGTTCGGTTCGAAAAAAGAATACGCCCCCTATCGGCCCAACGAATTTGCGGTGGCCTACTACACCCAACTGGGCGGCCGCGATTATATTGTGATGGGCGATACCGGCGATGAAGTTTTTCCGGTGGCGGTACACGAATATGTTCATCTGGTGGTGCAGCATTCTGGTTTCGCGTTCCCGCCGTGGTTCAACGAAGGGCTGGCGGAACTCTATTCCACCATCAAGCCCGCCGCGGACAAAGTTTTGATGGGGACGCCGATTGCCGCCCGCGTGCAAGCCCTGCAGCGCGACAAATGGGTGCCGCTGGCCACCATCGTTTCCGCCGATCGCAACTCGCCTTATTACAACGAAAAAGATAAAGCGGGAAGCCTGTACAACGAAGGCTGGCTGCTGACGCACATGCTGGCGCTGAATAGCCAGTATGCAGCGAATTTCCCCAAATTCACCGCGGCGCTGCAAAAGGCGGAGGCAGTTGGAACGGAATCAGCCTCGCAAACCGCGCTGGAAAGTACCTTCGGCAAACCGCTGAGCCAGATCGATAAAGATCTGCAGACGTATTCGCGTACCGGTAGTTTTACCGCCCGCATCTTCAACACCAAGCTGCAGAGTGGGGTCCGCGTGGATGCGGCCCCAGCCAACCTATTTGACGTACGCCTGGCGCTGGCCGATTTGCTTTCGCGCCCCGGCAAAGAAGCCGAATCGCGACGGACGCTGCAGGCTTTAGTGAACGAAGATCCGAAACGTCCGGAACCGCACGTCGCGTTGGGTTATCTGGCGTGGCGTGATCACCAGAACGAAGAAGCGCGAGCCTCATTTCAAAAAGCCGTGGAACTGGGCAGCCAGAATACGCAAATGCTGTGGGATTACGGGCGAATGGCGATGGGTTCAAACCCGGAGTCGGCGATGAAGGCGTTTAACACATTGCTAACCGCACAGCCGAATCGCTTGGAAGTCCGGCTGGCGCTGGCGCAGACGCAAATGAACGTGCATCAGGCCAAAGACGCTATCGAAACGCTGAAGCCCATGCGCACGGTGACTCCAAAAGACGCGGAGGTCTTTTTTAAAATGCTGGCCTTTGCCAATCTGCAAACGGAAGATCACGATGAGGCCAAAGCCAACGCCCAGAAGTGGCTGGAGTATGCAAAGGATCCAGGCGAGCGCGACAGTGCGGAGAAGATGCTGGACTATTTGGACAATCGGGCGCGGGCCGCTGCGCAAGTCCGCGCCGCGCCGCAGCAACGTGAGCGGCCGGCGGAGCCGGCGCTCGCAAGAAGCACAGTTCCGCCATCGCTAACCAGCGCAGCGATCCCCAATACACCTGCCCCCAATACACCCATGAGGATGTTGCCCCAGCGCCCCTTCATCGCCGGAACCATGGTGGAACTGGATTGCAAGAACACCCCGCCCAACCTTGTGGTGCTGCAACCGGGGAAAGGCCGCGTGAGCTTTTTGATGGACGAACCGCGCTCCATCGTTCTTTCGGGATTGAAGGACGCCATCATCGATATGAACTGCGGGCCGCAGAAACCGGCGGCGGTGTGGGTGGAGTACGCCGAGCCTGCGCCAACTCAGAAAGGGATCGCTGGTCTGGTGCGGGCGATTCATTTTGAGCCGCTGCCGGGGGCGGCCGGGGAAAAGAGCCAAGAGACTGACAAGTTGAAGACGCGGTGAGCGGCGGTACCATCAGGTGAGGACTCGTTTATACCGATGCCGCGCCCCAAGTTCCTGATCGCCATCGCCGCCGCATTTGCGCTGGCCCTCATCGGCCTAAGCTTGGCCGTTCCCACCGCCGCGGCCTGTGCTTTAGTGCAACATCAGGGTCTGCAAAAGCTCGAGCAGACCCTAATCGAACCTGACGCTTCTGAGCAAGATCGCGCGCGCTTTCTGCAACTCGCCACGGATGCTCGTGCGCGGATCACGCGGACTTTCGGCGCTCCCCACGCACCGGCTGAGTTGGTCTTTCTGCAACGGCGCACGAAACTCTGGCCGCTCGCTTCGGTCGGTTCGTTTGGCAGCACGTTGATGATCGGCACGCGTGCGTGCGTAATTATCGGACCCAAAGGCCAGAGTGTCGACGTCGTCGCTCATGAGCTGATGCACGCGGAACTGTTGGATCGCGTCGGCTTCTGGGGAAGGCTCACGCGCATCCCGGTGTGGTTCGACGAAGGCGTGGGAATGCAGGTGGATTACCGGCCGGATTTCAATCTTCCTCAGGCGTCTGGCGAGGCGCTCTCGCAGACTGGCCCACAGACTGACTACGTCCGGCGGCTGAAAACTGTACACCAGTTCTCTGACGTGAACACCCACCAGTTGATTTGGAACTACGTAGCCGCAAAAGCGGAAGTGGCGCGCTGGCTAGCTGCAGCGGGTCCAGGCAATTTGTATCCACAGCTCCAGCGCATTCGCAATGGTGAGACGTTGGAAAAAGTGCTTCAGCAATAAGCGGCGGCACATTTTCGTAGTAATATTCGAAAACCATGCCCAACGTCACTCACCTGGAATGCAGCCTCTGCAATAAACACTTCGAAGCCCGCAAAATTCACAATTTGTGTTCGTGCGGCGGCGCTCTATTGGTGCGGTACGACCTGGCAACCATTCGCAAGGATTGGGATCGCGACACTCTTTTCGCCGCCAAGCCTGACATGTGGCGCTACTGGCCGGTGCTGCCGCCGAATCATCGCAACTCCATCATCAGTTTGGGCGAAGGCATGACGCCCATCATTCACACCAAACGCCTGGGCGCGAAGTTGGGTATGGATCAGCTTTACGTAAAAGACGAAGGACTGAATCCCACCGGCTCCTTCAAAGCCCGGGGCATGACCACCGCTATTTCCATGGCGCGCGAGTTGGGCATCATGAAAGTGGCCGTGCCCTCCGCCGGAAATGCCGCCAGCGCGGCTGCGGCGTATGCGGCAGCGGCTGGAATTGAGGCGCACATCTTCATGCCGAAGGATGTTCCGCAGGCCAATTTCATCGAATGCAAAGCGCTGGGCGCGCACGTCACTTTGGTCGACGGCCTGATCAGCGATTGCGCCCGCATCGTCACCGAACGCAAAGACCAGGAAGGCTGGTTCGACCTGAGCACGCTGAAGGAGCCCTATCGCATCGAAGGCAAAAAAACCATGGGCTACGAAGTGGCCGAGCAATTCGATTGGGAACTGCCCGACGCCATTTTCTACCCCACCGGCGGCGGCGTGGGTTTGATCGGCATGTGGAAAGCGTTCGAGGAAATGGAAGCGCTGGGTTGGATTTCAAAGAAACGCCCCAAGATGATTGCCGTGCAGGCCGCCGGTTGCCAGCCCATTGTGCGCGCATTTGAAAAAGGCGAATCGCGCAGCGAATTCTGGCAAGGCGCAGCAACAATCGCCAGCGGCCTGCGCGTGCCCAAACCGTTGGGCGATGTTTTGATTCTGGATGCCCTGCGCGAAAGCCATGGCACCGCCATTGCGATTGACGACACCGAGATCATCGACGGCGGCATTGAACTGGCGAACCTGGAAGGCATGTTCGTGGCACCGGAGGGCGCGGCCTGCATCGGCGCCCTAAGAAAATTGTTGGCCAATGGATTTCTTTCGCCCAGCGAACGCGTCGTGATCTACAACACCGGCGCGGGATTGAAGTATCTGGAATCCTACGCCGAAGGTTTTCCGCGCGTCTAAAACGTCATACACGCGTCGGACAAAAACCACCAGCGTAAACCGCCAGCGAAATGCTACCGTAGCGAAATGGGCTTAGAAAGCAGCCCTGCGGATCCGTTGCCGATTCCGCAGGTTGCGCCGTCCACCACATCGGAGTCTGCCGAACGAAAACCCAGCGCGGAGTCAGCCGAGCGCAAACGAAGACGTAGCCTGGAGCCGGAGGCCAAGGCCAAAGCTATCATGCGCGTGTTGGCCGGGGAACCCAAAGCCAGCGTCGCCGCCGAGCTGGGCGTGTCCATCGACCGCATGGAACGTTGGCAATCCACCTTTTACAACGCAGGCGTGGAGGCCTTGGCCAACAAATCCAGCTCCCGCAAAAGCGTCAAATTCAAACCGGGTTCGGGGACCTTGGGCCAATGGGCTCTACTAGCGTTGATCCTGATCGCCAGCATCGTGATGTTGGTGCGGATGTTGACGCCGTAGCATGCGCGTGATCCTTTGCGCCTTCACCGTTCTTGTTCAGTAGTCGAAAGCCCAGGTATGTCAAAGTGTAGGTATGCGAAAACCGTTCTTTAGCTTCGTATGCGTGTTGATTCTTGCCACGGCCGCACCGGCGCAAACTGCTGCTCAAAAAGTCTCGCCTGAAAAAGCCGCCAGCATCAAAGCTGATCTGATGGGCCAAATCGACGGCATGAAGAAGCAGGCTCAGGTGATGACGGACACCGTCTTCAGCTTCGGCGAGCTGGGCTTTCAGGAATTCGAGACCTCAAAGTACCTAACCGAAATGCTGGAAAAAGAAGGCTTCAAAATCGAACGCGGCGTGGCTGGCATTCCCACTGCGTTCGTCGCAACCTGGGGACAAGGCAAGCCGGTGATCGCGTTGGGCTCTGACATCGACGATATTCCGCAGGCCTCGCAGAAGCCTTCTGTGCCGTATCACGCGCCGATGATTGATGGCGCGCCGGGGCACGGAGAAGGTCACAACTCCGGCATGCCGCTGAATATCCTGGCCGCTCTGGCGGTGAAGAAAGTGATGGAGCGCGAACATCTCACCGGCACGCTCAAAATATGGCCCGGCGTAGCCGAAGAACAATTGGGTACGAAAGCGTTTTATGTCCGCGCGGGCCTTTTTAAAGATGTTGACGTTGTGTTGTTCGCGCACGTGGGCGATAATTTCCGCGTCGCCGCCGGGCCCGGCGGGCAAACCGGACTGGTCTCCATCGAATATACATTTCAGGGTGAATCCGCGCATGCCGCCGGTGCCCCTTGGCGTGGCCGCAGCGCGCTGGATGCCGTGGAACTGATGGACATCGGCTGGAATTTCCGCCGCGAACACATTCGCGTGGGGAGCCGGGTGCACTACGTCATCACCAACGGAGGCGACCAGCCCAACGTGGTGCCCTCCAACGCCAGCGTCTGGTATTACTACCGCGAAGCCGATTATCAACATGTGATGGACTTATGGAAAATCGGCGACGACATGTCGAAGGCGGCGGCACTGATGACCGGCACGACAGTGAGTTCACGTTTGTTAGGCGCAGCCTGGCCCGGGCACTTCAACGTGCCCATCGCCGAAGCCATGCACGACAACATGACCAAGGTGGGTTTGCCGCAATGGTCGGAGCAGGACCAGGCCCTGGCGAAAGCGCTGCAGCACGAACTGAAAGTTCCCGAGCGTGGATTGGCAGCGAAGATTCCGGAACTGAAAAAGCCGCAGCCTCCTGCAGATGATGATAACGGCGTGGGCGGCGTCGGTGGCGGCTCCGATGACATCGGCGACGTGTCTTGGGTGGTGCCCACCGTGACGCTGAACTATCCATCGAATATTCCCGGCGGCCCCGGCCACAATTGGGCCAATGGAGTTTCCATGGCGACGCCGATCGCGCACAAAGGAGTGATCGCCGGCGCCAAGGTGCAGGCGATGACGATGTTGGATCTGCTTACACAACCCGAGTTGGTGACCAAAGCCTGGGACTACTTCCGCGACGTACAGACCAAGGACACCAAATACCAAAGCTTCCTGCGCCCCGACGACAAGCCGGCCATCTGGCTGAACCAGAAAATCATGGAACAATACCGTCCCAAGATGAAAGAGATGTATTACGATCCACTGAAATACGACACGTATCTGGATCAACTGGGGATTAAATATGGGGATGGGAAGTAGCGCCACCTATTGTAAGATCAGCGAATCGCCACGTTGTGTGCCGCCGCCGCGCCCAGGCCTCCGGCAATGGCAACATTCATCCAGCCGAATGTTTTGTACAATTTCGGGTTGTGATGCAGTGCCCAGCGCTGAATCACGAAGGACGTCCCCAGCAATCCGGCTTTGATGGCCAGTGACCCAGCGCCAAAATTCCCGCCGGACTTTGCCAGCAGCGGATTCCCTTCGCTTTGGTTCCAACTGGAAAACGTATCCGCCCCGTTGGCGGCGAACACTGCCACTTGTGACCAGCGATAGAACGTCCGGCCATCGACGGGCTGATACTTTGTTTCGGGAAACTGTACCGCGTGGCCCAGCGCAGCCGAGGCCGCGGCAGACGGCGAAACAAACGCCGGCGATTGCGCCATTAGCGGCAATGCCAATATCAAGAGAAGCAACCCGATTTTCATCACGCCTCCTACCATTACAGGAAGCTCATCGCACCGAAGCTCCGCCGTGATAGCGAATCATCAGTGGGAGTTTTCCGCAAATCATTTCTCTTACGGGTCTTCTAAGGAAAAGGTACTAATCACGCGCGCTAATCATTTCCCTGAGTTCCTCCGATCTATTTGCACATGAACACGGCGAATGTGTACCGGGCAAACACGGTTGAAATGACCTACCGCATGGAATCCGGCGGAGATGTGCAGGCCGCACTCTGCGCCGCCAACGGCTTCACGGTGGAAGAAATGACGGAGAACCGCCTGGGCCGCATCGCTCCCACGCAGGTTCCACGCCTGATCGCCGCCGCGTCTCAGCCGTTCATCAAAGCCTTGATGGTCGTCGGCGGGTGGCTGATTTTCCTGATGATCATTTACACTTTTATTCCAAGTTGGCTGCTGATGATCCTTCGCAGAATAGTCCCGATCCTCGGCTTCAGCGGACTTGCCATCACGCTCAGCGTGGGTGTCGCTCTGCTGTGCGGCTTCTTTAAATCCGCATGGACTTTCGCTTGTCTCGCTCTGGATCTGAACGGGGGCACGCCCGTCTGCGTCGAGGCCCGCGTCAGCACCAGCATGTCCACCGAAGAGGGCAAAGGAATGGACAGACTGCACGGCGATCGCGACGAAAGCCATTTCTATGTCGTGTCCAATATCTATGTGCCCGTCACTCGCGGCGGCTACGAGGCATTTCGCGAATATTCCGGTTCCACCTGCAAAGTGTATATGACGCAGCGCAGCCAGTTGCTGCTTGCGATTGAACCAACCAAGTTGAAACGGGCGTAAATTTCCCTTGCAATGGCCGCGCGGCCAGTGTATAAACTTGCAGTATGAATCGTGTCGTACACTTTGAAATTCACGCCAAGGATCTTGACGCCGCCCAGAAATTTTATGGCGGCATTTTTGGTTGGACCATAACCGACCTGGGGCCGCAAATGGGCAACTATCGCATGGTGTCCACCGGCACTGACGAACCCGGAGCCAAATGGCCCGGCATCAGCGGCGGCATGATGGTGCGCCAAGGCCCGCCGCCTGTTGGCGGCGAACCGGTGAATGCGTTTGTCTGCACGATTTCCGTCGATAACCTCGACATCTACATCGACAAGGTGAAAGCCGCCGGCGGGACGACTGCATTGGACAAAATGCAGGTGCCTGGGGTGGGTTGGCTGACATATGTGAAGGATCCGGAAGGTAATCTGTTCGGGATGTTGCAGCCGGATTAACCTAGTCGCGGTAAACTGGAGTCATGGCAACACAGCCTGAGGACAGCATCGACGAACCCCGTCTGGATCGCACGAAATTGTCCGTCGTGCCTCTGACCGAGCCCGACGATTCACTTCAATATTGGCTGTCCCGTCCAGTGATCGAGCGATTGCAAGCGCTGGAACGCCTGCGAAGGACATTCTATGGTGATCGCGCTAGCGAACGACTTCAAAAAGTTCTTGAATTCGTTAAGCTTGAACCGCGTTGAGTATTTGTTGATTGGCGGGTACGCAGCGCCCTGTAAGATAATAGGATCGTGCAATCCCACGTCTTCCGTGTCGTGATCGAAGAGGACCGTTTCGAAGACGGTTCTCCCGCCTATCACGCCTCTTGCCCCGCGCTCAAAGGGTGTCACACGTGGGGGCATTCGCCTGAAGAGGCACTCGCCAATATCCGGGAAGCGGCTGAGCTTTACGTAGAGGACTTGATTGATGCGGGTGATCCAATACCCGGCGACGCCTCGGATGGCACCATCGTGATTCCAGCACCCGCGGTAGTTGTTAGCCACTAGAATATGCTCCGGCGCACAATCACGGCGCGGGAGTTAGTCTCCGCGCTAACGAGAGATGGCTTCGCCCTGCAGCGTGTCCGAGGCAGCCATCGGATGTATCGAAAACCTAATGGACTCCGCGTCGTCGTCGCATATCATGGTCTCGGCCAAACATTTCCTATCGGGACTCTACGCGCCATGGTGGAGAGCGCTGGCTGGAACGATAAGGATTTGGTGCGCCTGGCGCTGGATGACTGAGCACGTCACTTAGCCGGTCCCTGCGGCGATAGGGAGTTGACGATCAAGTCTATTCCTTGGTTCATATAATGGGCGGCTCTGCTGTGGATTTCTTGCTCTTGAGGTTCACAATTGAGGCATGCCCACCGATTTTCTAAAGACTCTCCTTACCGTTGCTGTTAGTTTTCTCGCTGGACTACTTGCTGAACCGCTGCGGTTGCTAATAACCGAAACGATGAAGCGAAAGCAGATACGGAGCGCTCTCTATCGCGACGCCGTCTCGCACTATTGCGACCTGATAGGAATCGTGTATTCAACACGGAACGCCGAGATCGATGGCTCAACCTCGCTGGCAATTAACCGTCGCTATCTTCTGGATAACTTGTTCGAGCACTACGACTCCACCGATCCTGCTAACCTTCGCCGATTGAGAGAATTTCGTGAACTCAAAAATTACTTCAGCCATCTCAGTCGTCTTAGGAATATCGAATTCCCTTCCCGCCTTGATTACGAGCAATATATGCGCGATGTTCTGAACGTTTTCGACTTCTACGTAAGAAACGGCAGGCATTCCCGTTGGAAGGCTTACCGCAGCGGTGGAAGACGCCTACTAAAACATTGGCGCAATAAGAAGGCTACGTACTCGCCAGAAGGCTTTACAGAGTTACTTTGAAGCCCTCAATCCTCATCCGTCTGCGCCGCCAGATTCGCGATCACGCTCAAATCTTCGAGCGTAGTCACATCGCCGCTGACAGTATTGGATGACACAATCTCTCGTAACAGCCGCCGCATGATTTTGCCGCTTCTCGTTTTCGGCAGCGCGTCGGTGAAGCGGATTTCTTCGGGGCGTGCGAAGGCTCCAATTTCGTGCGCCACCCATTGGCGTAATTCTTTGCCCAGCTTTTCGTGTTCGCTGGCATGACCTTTTTTGAGAGTCACGAAACAACACACGGCTTGGCCCGTGATCTCATGCGGCTTGCCGACCACAGCGGCCTCTGCCACAAACGGATGTTTCACCAGCGCCGATTCCACTTCCATGGTGCTCAGCCGATGTCCGCTGACGTTCATCACATCGTCGACGCGGCCCAAAATCCAGTAATAGCCGTCGGAATCACAGCGCGCGGCGTCGCCGGTGAAATACGCACCCGGCACCTTGGTCCAATATTGTTCTTTGAAACGCTCCGGATCGCCCCAAATATTGCGAATCATGCCCGGCCAGGGCCGGCGCAAAATCAGAAATCCTTCGCGCCCTGGTTCCACCGGATAGCCATGAAAGTCGACAATATCGGGAATCACACCGGGCATGGGAAGTGTTCCGGAGCCAGGTTTCAACGGCACCGCGCCCGGCATGGGCGCAATCAACATGCCGCCGGTTTCGGTTTGCCACCAGGTGTCGACAATGGGGCAGCGGCCTTTGCCGATCACGCGGTAATACCATTCCCACGCCGCGGGGTTGATGGGCTCACCCACCGATCCCAATAAGCGCAAACTCGAAAGATCGTGCGCTTCCGGCCACTGGTCCCCTTGCCGAATCAGAGCCCGAATGGCCGTGGGCGAAGTATAAAACGTATTCACGCGGTGCCGTGCAATGATTTTCCAGAAGCGATCAAACTGCGGATAATCCGGCGCGCCTTCATACATCAACGTGGTCGCGCCGGCGGAGAGCGGCCCGTAAACCACGTAACTGTGGCCCGTCACCCAACCGATGTCCGCCGAACACCAAAACGTGTCTGAATCCTTCAGATCGAAAACCCACTTCATGGTGGCGGTGACGTGCGTTAAGTAACCGCCAGTCATGTGCAGAATGCCTTTGGGTTTGCCCGTCGTGCCGGACGTATACAGAACATACAGGGGATGTTCGCTGTCCAGTTCCACCGCCGGACAGAAGTCCGCGCTATCGGGTAAAGCGGCGTCCAGTTCATGCCACCAACTGTCGCGGCCAGAGGTCATGCTTACGTTGGACCCGGTGCGTTTATAGACGATCACGTCTTTGATGGTCGGGCACTCGCCGGCTGCCAGTGCTTCGTCCACCGCAGGTTTCAGCGCCACTTCTTTGCCACGGCGATAACCGCCGTCGCATGTGATCACGACGCTTGCTCCCAGATCCTGGATACGCGCCTTCAGTGCCTCCGCCGAAAATCCCCCGAAGACCACGCTGTGAGTGATGCCCAAGCGCGCGCACGCCAACATGGCCACGGCCAGTTCCGGCACCATGGGCATATAGATGATGCTTCGGTCGCCCGCCTTTAATCCGCGGGCTTTCAGCACGTTCGCAAAACGGCAGACCAACCTCAATAATTCCTGATAGGTGATGTGGCGATGTTCGCCCGGTTCGCCTTCCCACAGAATGGCAATCTTGTTTTTGCGATGCGAGGCCGCGTGGCGATCCAAACAATTGTAGGAAACATTGGTTTTGGCTCCCACAAACCAATGCGCAAACGGCGGCTGCCAATCCAGCACCCGGGTCCATTTCTCGAACCAATGAATCTGTTCGCTGGCAATTTCGCCCCAGAAAGCTTCCGGGTCCTGCTCCGCGCGGCGATACAGGTCGCGATAGCCGTCGATGCCCTGAACATGGGCATGGCGGACAAATTCAGGGCTGGGCGGGTAGACTCCGTGGGGATCTTTTTCCGTTGTACTCATCGACATTGACTCACGACACGGATTGTAGCAAACGGGCGGTCCGATGAGCTTAGCGGGCGACTTTTTTGTTGAACCATCTGCGCTTCACATCCGGCCAGAATTCCTTCAGCACGTTGGAAAACGCATCCGTGCCCACCGCCACCAGAAGTTTACTGACATTCGCGGAGGCAGTTCGCGTGTCTTCGCCATAGTACAGATTGGAGATGGCCGCGGAGCTGGCGTTCCCCAGCCATTCCGAGTAGTTGAAATCCCACGTACCTTTGTCCGTACGGCCAATAATGACGCGGGTGGCGGCGTAGCCCAGACGGCCCCATTTGCGGCCTTCGCCTTTACGGAAATAACGCGTGTCTTCATGCAGCAGCACCGGAAACACTCCTTCGGTCAAAACGTTCCCAATGGATTGGTCCGCAATCGCGGCGCCGTAGCGCTTGGCGTATCCCTTCACGCCTTGCCCATAGGAGGGCGTCTGATCCTCCAATTGATACAACCCTGCGAAAACCGCGCCAATGTAAAACACCGGATAGTCGAAGGAATCTTTCGACGCGATATAGAACTTCCGCCGTGAACTGATCGGCGCAAAGGGGATGGACCCATCCACTGTCCGGTAATTCGGCAGCACACCGAAAATGCGTTTGTCTTGCGGAATTGCTTCAGGACCCGCCGCGGGAACTGGTGCTGCCGCGGGTTCAACTGCGGAGGGTTGCGGCTGAGCCGATGTTGGCACAGCCGGCGCCGTTGCGTCTTGCGCGCGAAGTGTACCGGCCATGGCAACAACCAACACCAAGCGTCTTGTGAAAATGAACAGGGAATTGGCCACTCCCCTATTACTACGCACACTCCGCACGCGAAGTTACCACAGCTTTGGTGACCTATTGGTTTCAACGGGATGTAGTTTGTTTTACTGGATCACAGGCGCCTGGATCACTGCCCGCGCAGGCCGCTTACGCCGGATAACTCCCGTCTATATAGTGATGCAGGTGATGAATCTCTTCCTCTTGCCGCCGGATGGTCCAGTTCACCAGATCGCCAATCGACACTACACCGAGAACAGCGCCTTCGTCCACCACCGGCAAATAACGTACGCGGCACTCAGTCATGAACCGCATGCAATCATCCACCGTTTGTGTTGGTGACACCGTCACCGGATGGCTGGTCATGATCTCGTGCACCGGCGTTTCTTTCGATGCTTTGCCCTGCAGAATCACTTTGCGGGCGTAATCGCGCTCCGAGAAAACCCCGCACAACTGGCTGTCTTCCACAACCAGCAGCGCGCCAATATCGCGATCGGCCATAATTTCCAAAGCGGAATAAACGGGCGTCTCCGGGGCAACCGCACAAATGCCGATACCTTTGTGGTTCAGCACTGCGCGAACGGTGTCATCAAGTACCATGAGTAACCTCCGCAAGCATCATACTGCCGGGGGCGGGTGTGTCAAGGGGGGCTGGATGAGAAATCTGCCCGTCAAGATTCGCGGTTAAGATTTGTGAAGATCGTGGACACACCGTCAGCTTCCAAGTCATGCGCATCAGCATGGAAGACCACGTGAATGATTCCCATCGCGTGGTGCTCACCATGCGGGATAAGCTGCACGTCACCGCGTTCGCCTTCATCATAGTTTCTCTAGTTGGTTTCTCTGGTTGGTTTCTCTGGGCGGAGTCCACTTCTTCGCTCATGCTTTTTGAAAAGGGCAAAGAAGCGCTGTCCCGGCGCGTCGAACCCATTGCGTTTTTCATCACCTTGCCGCTGTATCTGGCCATCACCGCGTTGGTCGTACTAGGGGGCTAAGTGATAGCGACACGCGACCGGGATTGCCGGCAAAAATGTTATTCTAAGCGAGCTAGAGCACACTAGCGAAAACGCCATCAGGAGATCGCACCATTTCATGAAGACCAGCACAGACCGCATTTTGACAACGCACGTCGGCAGCCTGCCGCGCCCTCAGGATGTGGTGGATCTATTGTTTGCACAGGACCGCGGCGAAGCGGTGGATATGAAGCTGTTCGACACCGTGATGACGCGTGGCGTCAACGACGCGGTGAAGAAGCAGGTGCAATCGGGCGTGGATATCGTCAGCGATGGCGAGACCAGTAAGATCAGCTACGCCACCTACATCCGCCATCGTCTGACTGGCTTTGAAGGGGATTCGGCCCGTCCCACCCCGCAGGATCTGGACGATTTTCCGGAATACCGCGATCGCCTGGTGGCCGCCGGACACTCGGCGACTTATAAGCGGCCGGTGTGCAAGGGTCCCATCCAAGTGAAGGATTTGAGCGCGCTCAAGAAAGATATTGAGAATCTGAAAACGTCGGCAGCGGCCAACAACGCCGGCGAAGCATTTATGAATTCGGTTTCGCCGGGCACCATCGCCGTATTCCAGCCGAACGAATACTATCCGTCGCACGAAGCGTATTTAGGCGCCCTGGCCGACGCCATGCGCGACGAATACGAAATGATCGCCAACTCCGGTTTGCTGCTGCAGTTGGATTGTCCGGATCTTGCCATGGGGCGCCACTCGCGCTTCAAGAAACTTTCCGACGAAGAATTTTTGCGCAACGCCGAAATGCAGGTGGAGGCGCTGAATCACGCGCTGAAAAACGTTCCAGCGGACCGCGTGCGCTTGCATGTGTGTTGGGGCAACTATGAAGGCAGCCACGTCCACGATATGGACTGCCGCAAGATCTTCCCCATCGCCATAAAAGTGAAACCCATGGCGCTGCTGGTGGAGGCGTCCAACCCGCGTCACGAGCACGAATACCAGGCTTGGAAGGACATCAAACTCCCGGATGACAAAGTGCTGGTGCCGGGTGTGATCGCTTCAAGTTCCAATTACGTGGAGCACCCGGAAGTGGTCGCGATGCGCCTGATCAATTTCGCCAACGTAGTCGGCAAGGAACGCGTGATCGCTGGTACGGACTGCGGTTTCGGAACTTTTGCGGGATTTGGTGCCGTCTATCCGGAATTCTGCTGGATGAAGATGAAATCGATGGCCGAAGGCGCCGCGATTGCCACCAAGAAGCTGTGGGGCAAGAACTAAAGCTCTCGTTGAGTCATCAAAAAAGAGGGCCAGGGCGCACCAGGTCCTCTTTTAAGAAACGCGCCAGGAGGAGCAGTTGCCATTTCCCCCTGGTTTTGCCCGGAGTTGGTTTCGCCCGGAGTTGGTTTTGCCCGGAGTTGGTTTCGCCCGGAGTCCGGCCGTTTCTCACTTGCTCGCTTTGTCGGGAAGCGCGCTCCAGGCTTCACTGGAGATTTCACGGCCACGCCACGCCGGCTTCTTGAATGGCCAGGCCTCGGCCACCCAGGTTTTCATATCCTTGTACAGTTGGTCCTCGAAACCTTTGGCGAACTCTTCTTTCGTCGTCCACATCGTCACGGACACATCAAAGCCTTGCTTAGTGCTGGGGCGGAGGTAAAAGCAGCCGAGTTCCTTGGTGCCTTCCAAATTCAGGACGGCGAAAGGGAACGATTTTCGGCCGTCCCACTGGGCTTTTTCGCCAGCCATGTCCTTGGCTTGATCTTCCATGGTGAGATCCGGCCGCGGCCAATCGCCGCCCTCGGTTTTGCGGATGTGCTCAATCGAACTCATGTAAGCGTGGTAGTCGAGATCGGCCACGGCCGGGCCCAGCGGAACGATCTTGTAGTTTGCGCCCACGTAAGCGGTGGGCACCTGGAAAGAGTCGGGAACCAACTGAGCAAGAACTGCGACGGGGAGACTTGCCAGCAGCAATAAGAGCTTTACTGGCTTCATGGGGTGATTATAGCAAGCTGGGTAGGCCGGATTTTGTTTGCGGAATAATAGGCCTTACTTCAGAACGCGATCCGAACCAGCGCTCGACAATTGTGCGTACGTCGTCCGCATGGTTGTAAAACATGATTTTTGCTTTTGGCACCACTTCATGAGCTGCATCGATGATTTGCTCCATGAAGTAACTCATCGCGGGATCGCCTGCTACGCCGCCTCCGATCAGCACGCCATCGCAAGGCTGTGTTTCTAATTGATGTTTGAAACTGTCGAGGCCAGTCTCGGGCGAGGCGTGGACGATTTCGTAGTGATACCCGGCGAGTGTCATCCGTTCCTGCAAGTCACGCAGCCTTTTCGCGATCTTCGGGCGCTCTTCCACCGGGATCAATGGATGATCCAGCGGCAGTCCGATGTGGAGGATGGATATGGCCAAGAGCGCCTCCTAAGCGTAGAAAGTTATGCAAAAACTAGGAGCAACTGCCAGTTGCTCCTGGTTTTCCCGCGGTTTCCCGAAAAACACGCGGCTCGGTGGCGTTAGGGCACGGGCTGGCAGAACAAGCCTGGATCAGTGCTTTCCGGCGGTTCACTCGCATAGTGTCGCATTAGTGGGCGCGCCTTCTTTATGGAAGGTAAGTCTCTGCCGGTTGTTGTGAACCCCCGCTGTCTTGGCAAACTCTGCGGTCACACAGAATGAATTGTCGGTGATATCGGTAACCGAATAACCGACGACATCTCCTTGCTCGCTGCGAGCTACGAAACCGCGCGCCTGATTACCAACCACGACTAGCTGCACGTTATGGGAATCGCCTTCGACGTCGTGGCCATTGACAATACAACCTTCCATTTGTTTAAGTTGAAATACGGTTCCTTTTTGCGGCCCTGGGCCGTTGCCCACCACTCGCCAATCCCCGGCTAAGGAGAGGCAACCGTTTTGGCGGAGAGCAGCTGAATCGACCGTTTTCTGCAGGTTCGCAGATTTGGCGTCCGCTGCCTGAGCTTTTTGGGAGCTCACCCACGCGGTAGCTAAGCCGACTGTCGCCGTGAGCAACAGGATGATATTGATTACCAAATCGAGGGTGCTTCTCTTCTCAGCCATAGCCTACAGTTTAGTACAAATTGTGTATGGCTCCCAACATGCGTTGCCAACGTGTGTTTAACGTCCTTTATCATACGTTAGCAAGGGATAACCTATGCACCTGGTTTTGGAATTTCTCTCCTTCACCAAACCCGAAACCCGCCTCGCGCTTCCGCCTTTTTGCCGGTGACTTTGTCCTCCATCGTAATCAGCAAAATGTAATTGCCCATGGGGACTTTGGGATCTAGCGTTAGGCTCAGCGCTCCGGGGACGTAGCGTTGGGGATAGAACGTTTCCGCTGTATCGGCGGCGGCGGCAGGTTGGGCGAACACCTGGTCTCCGGTTTCTTTCAACACAGCTAAGCCATACTCCACGGAAAAGCGACTTTTGGCATCTTTTCCATCAGGCTTTTTCTCATACCCGAAGCCCGTGATGTCGAAACGGGCCCACAGCGTCTCGCCCGGATGATACGCCACCGGGTTCAGCGGCGGGCCGTCTTCTTCGCTGTGCAAAAAATGCAGATTGCGAGCGATGATTTCGGCGCTTGGTTCCACTGTATGGCCGCGGACATCAAAAAACATTTCCGTGGATGCCGACGACTTCGCCACCTCGTCCGTCGCCGCCACTCGAATCCGGTACTTGCCGGGCGGCGCAAACGGCGGGATGGTGAATTCTTTCAGGAACTTAGGCCGCCAGTCTTTGTCTTGCCGGAACAGAGGCTCGGCGATCAGGCCGGAGGCGGCCGGGACCAAAGCGGTGCCAGAGGGGTCTGTCACCTCGATCTGCCAATTCAGTTTGACGCTGCGGGATTCGTCTTTGGGGTCTTCAAGCGGCTGGTAGCCGTTCAGGCGGCACGCAAAATAGATGGGTTCGCCGGGCAGGAAGACGTGCGATGCGGGCAGGATGGGTCCATCTTCAAATTGATGCAGCGTGGCGCGTTCAATTACCAGCGCGGCGCGGGCGGGCGCCGTCAGGGCCAGCAACGCCGCCAGCAGCCAAACGGTTATTTTTGAGGTACTTGCGGTGGCATCGTCGGTACGGTGAGGTGCGAATCTACATCGGTTTCCAGGTTCAGAGGAATTTCTACCCATATATACTTCTCCGATGAGGGATCTCCGCCGTCGGTTAGACGCAGGCGGTAGGACTTCAGAGGTACATCGAAAACCAGGTTGCCTTGGCGGGTGTCACCGGGACCGATTTCCCGGATTACACCGAACCAGTTGCCCACGCCGTTGCCATCTTGCACTTCTTTGTAGGAAGACTGATTGTCACCCTCCAGGGTGAAGAACGGCAGCGAAACGCTTTGCGTTCCTTTGTTGTTCACCGAAAGCGTGATCTGCAGAAAGCGGTTCTGGGGAATGCGTTTCTTCAGCAAATCGCCATACTCGGTGCGCCAGGTGGTCTGCACCACGTTGTAGATGAGCGGCCCGGCGGCAGCCACTTCGCCGGCCTGAAAATTGGTCTGGCCGGAGGGGGCTTTCTGGCATCCGCTGGTTCCCAAAGTGCCAAACGCGACGGCGGCAATCAGAGAAACAAGCGACAATAAACGCAAGGAGATAAGCTGCATGACCATTCCACAATTTAACGGGTATCCCCTTAACGTTAACGGTTATCGTCCCGGAAGGCAAATACGGGCGCGAAGGCAAATGTGGGCGGCGCTTGTGTTGATGGGTGTGCTGCTGTTTGGGGGCGACGCGGTTGGCCAAAGTGCTGGTCAAAATACTGGTAAAGGCTTCGCTCAAAGCGACGTCCATCCGCTCACCGGCCGTCACTTCGCGAATGTGATGGGGATCGGCGGGGCTCCGTGGTTGAACCGGCCGGAGAGGGAATCGGAAGAAAATGTGGAAGGCGCGCTTGACGCCTTGTTCGCGCAAGGGTTTCTGAAACCCGGCATGACGGTAGCCGAAGTAGGGGCGGGAACCGGCTACGTGATTTTGCGCATCGCCAAGCGGGTAGGGCCAACCGGGAAGGTCTATGCCAACGACATCCAGCCGCAAATGCTGGAATTACTGCGGCAAAACGCAGACAAACAAGGCCTGCACAACGTAGAGACGGTGCTGGGGGAGGTCGCGGATCCGAAATTGCCGGCAGGGAAGATGGACGCGGTGATTCTGGTGGACGTGTATCACGAGTTTTCGCAACCGCAGAAAATGCTGGAGGGAATCCGGGCTTCGCTGAAACCAACCGGCAAGCTGATCCAGTTCGAATACCGCAAAGAAGACCCCGCTGTGCCCATCCTGCCCGACCACAAAATGAGCGTCGCAGAGGCCAAGAAGGAAGTGGAGGCGGAGGGGTTTAAGCTGAACACGGTGCTGGAGAATCTGCCTTGGCAGCATTTGTTTGTGTTTGGCAAGGCGCTTCAGTGAGAAATTAGGGAAACTCTGCCCAAAAAGTACTACGTACGCGTAGGGCGCGTCCTACCGGCCAGTCGGAGATGGATGGCATCCTAGTACCAAGTGTGATACTTGTCAAGTACTTTTTAGTACTATCGGGCCATTTGTTTCATACACTTAGACTTGAGCGCCGACCAAATTTAAGATATTTGCCTTAGTATTGGCTAGAGATACCATAATCTAGTAACAGCGCCGTACTAGAATGGCTACGGCTTGATACGCCGTTCTCTAAGTGGAACACTTGATTTCCAGCTTCCAACCTTTGTTACACAATTTGATATAGGCGTCTGGCAGTCGAATTGCAGATGTATGTTAGTCATGGCTGTTAAAGAAAACAATTCTTCCATTTGCGAGTCTGAGAAAGGGTCCCTCGAGGGTCCGGCGG
Source organism: Terriglobia bacterium (assembly GCA_025350105.1). Taxonomy (GTDB): domain Bacteria; phylum Acidobacteriota; class Terriglobia; order Bryobacterales; family Bryobacteraceae; genus Palsa-187. The sequence goes on from JANXYJ010000091.1 coordinate 28,282, forward strand.
TCACTCGAGACCAAATGACTCGAGTATGCCTGCAGGCATCCCAACAGGTTCGTGCTTGGCTAGAGCACGCTCCTACTGCGCGTTATGCTCAAGTACTATCTGAACATGATGGCTTTTGGTTAAATATTCTGGAGGGTTCACGCATGACCGCTTTCCATCGAAGCCGGAAGCGTCGTGCCCGAATTACAGATGCCACCATTAGCGCGGATTGGGCGATGGTCGGCCGCGATATGTGTAATGCAGTACTTGCCTTTGAGCAAGAGCAATGGCCGATAAACCCTCACAACTCCCAAGGGTGTCATCCCAGCAAGAGCTAAGAATCGAAACATCATTTTCCGGTCCGCTCCCTCACCCAGGTTTTCTGGCTGCTTACGAACAGGTGTGCCCTGGAGCCGCTGCAAGAATTATAAAAATGACCGAAGACCAGGGCGAGCATCGACGAGCCTTGGAATCGCGAATGTGGAGAGACCAGACAATCGAGGCTATAGCCGGGTTATTGTGCGGGTTCATGATAAGTCTGGCCTTTATTGCAGCCGCAGTCTATACCTCTATTCATGGTCAACCGTGGGTTGGGGGAGTTCTCGGAAGTCTCGGCTTGACGGGATTGGTGACTGCTTTTATAAACGGCAAGCCCCACCAAGAAACACCACCACAACGCAAAAAGAGTCAGAAGCGTTGATGCGTGCAGGTCCATAGAGTTTTTTCGCGTCAGTCGTTACCAGAAGTATGGTTAACCAATTTTAATTGCCATGTACCAGTAAGATGTGGTACTCTACGAAGGTTTGGCGAGTAGATCTTCTGCTCCTGTGCTACCCCTCTTTGAAGGGCGTTTTGTAGTAAGTACATGTTAGAAAACGCCTTGCGGTAGGATTTCGAAAGAAATCACATCAACGAAGAGCCCGGCCGGGGGTCGGTCCCGCTGCTCTGTTGGATTTACGCCACCAGTGGTATGGACTTGTCCGAAGCATGTTATCCCTCGCAGTATTTAGCTGAGACGGCAGAGATTGTGCGCGTATGCGTATGATTTTATTGCCTTTGTGGATTGGTTGAGCCTATTTTGGCTCTCACCGGTTCGCGCGTTTTATTGTGGAGAGATTTTTTCTGTGCCTACATTCAACCAACTAGTGCGCAAGGGCCGCAAGCCCACCCGTTTTAAGACGGCCAGTCCCGCGTTGCAGGAATGCCCGCAGCGGCGTGGCGTTTGCACCCAGGTGAAGACCACCACCCCGAAAAAGCCGAACTCGGCGCTGCGGAAAATTGCGCGCGTGCGGCTGACCAATGGGCTGGAAGTGACCACCTATATCCCTGGCGTTGGCCACAATCTGCAGGAACACTCCATCGTTTTGATCCGCGGCGGCCGCGTGAAGGATCTGCCCGGTGTTCGCTACCACATTGTTCGCGGAACCCTGGATACGGCTGGCGTGGCTGGCCGTCTGCAAAGCCGCTCCAAGTACGGAGCCAAGCGGCCCAAAGGCGCAGCGAAAGCATAGGAGTCGACTGAAAACGCATGTCACGTAGACGCAGACCCGAAACCCGCGAAATCCTGGCCGATCCGGTTTACAGCTCCACCTTGGCTGAGAAGTTCGTCAACTGCATGATGTGGGATGGCAAGAAGGCCATTTCGCAGAAGATTTTCTACACGGCGATGGATCGGATCAAAGAGCGCACGCAGGATGATCCGCTGAAGTTATTCAAGAAGGCCGTGGAAAACTGCAAGCCAGTGGTGGAAGTGAAGACCCGGCGCGTGGGCGGCGCCAACTATCAGGTCCCGGTGGAAGTACCGAATAACCGGCGGACTTCTTTGGCAATTCGCTGGATTCTGATGAACGCGCGTTCGCGTCCGGAAAAAGGCATGTCGGAAAAATTAGCCAACGAATTTAATGACGCGGCGAATCTGCGTGGCGGCGCGATCAAGAAGAAGGACGACGTACACCGCATGGCCGAAGCCAATAAGGCTTTCGCGCATTATCGCTGGTAATTCGAGTTTTTAAACCTAAAGACCATTTATGGCCCGCACCGTTCCCTTAGAAAAGATGCGCAACATTGGCATCATGGCTCACATCGACGCCGGTAAAACGACGACGACCGAGCGTGTCCTTTATTACACTGGCCGGACCTACAAAATCGGCGAAGTGCATGAAGGCACGGCGGTGATGGATTGGATGGAGCAGGAGCAGGAGCGCGGGATTACGATTACTTCCGCTGCTACCACCTGCCAGTGGCGCGATTTCACCATCAATATTATCGACACGCCGGGTCACGTGGATTTCACGGCTGAGGTGGAACGCAGTTTGCGCGTTCTGGATGGCGCTTGCGCGGTGTTCGACGCCGTGGCTGGTGTGCAGCCGCAATCGGAAACGGTTTGGCGTCAGGGCGATAAGTACAAAGTTCCACGCATTTGTTTCATCAATAAAATGGACCGCGTGGGCGCTGACTTCTTCCGCTCCGTGGGAACCATCGTGGACCGCCTGCAGTGCCGCCCCGTGCCGACGCAGTTGCCCATTGGCGCTGAGGATAAATTCCTGGGTATCGTGGATCTGGTGAAGATGAACGCGCGCATCTGGCGCGACGATTCGCTGGGCGCGGAATTCGACGACGGGCCGATTCCGGCTGACTTAGTGGACCAGGCGAAACAGTACCACGATCAGCTGGTCGAAGCGGTATCGGAGAGTGACGATGCTCTGTTTGAGAAATTCGTCGAAGGCAAGCCGATTACCGAAGACGAACTGCGCGCCGGTATCCGCAAGGCCACCATCCTGATGAAGATCTTCCCGGTGGTTTGCGGGACGGCCTTCAAAAACAAAGGCGTGCAAAATCTATTGGACGCCGTGGTGGATTATCTGCCATCGCCGCTGGACGTGCCGCCGATGGAAGGCAGCGACGTCGACGATAAAGAAAAGAAGATTGTCCGCAAGCCGGACGACAGTGAGCCGTTTTCGGCTTTGGTGTTCAAGATCATGACCGACCCGTTTGTCGGTCAACTAGCGTTCATCCGCGTGTATTCGGGAAAGTTGAGCGCCAGTGATTCGGTTTTCAATGTGGCCAAGGGCCGCAAGGAACGCATTGGCCGTTTGGTGAAGATGCACGCCAATAAGCGTGAAGACATCACTGAGATTTTGGCTGGCGACATTTGCGCGGTGGTCGGACTCAAGTCCGTGATCACCGGCGATACGATCTGCGACGAAAAATCGCCGGTGGTTTTGGAGTCGATTGACTTCCCGGCTCCCGTGATTCAGTTGGCGATTGAACCCAAGACCAAGGTCGACCAGGAAAAGCTGGGCATTGCGATTGCCAAGCTGGCGCAAGAAGATCCGACGCTGAAAGTTTCCACTGACCCTGACACGGGGCAAACCATTTTGGCCGGTATGGGTGAGTTGCACCTGGAAATTATTGTCGACCGCATGCAGCGTGAATTCGGCGTGGGCGCGAACGTTGGCAAGCCGCAGGTGGCTTATCGCGAAACCATCCGGCAAGCCGCCGAGCACGACGAGACTCACAAGAAGCAGACTGGCGGTAGCGGCCAGTACGCCCGCTGCAAGCTGCGGATTGAGCCGAATCCGGGCACGGAATTTACCTTTGAAAACGAAATCAAAGGCGGCAATATTCCGAAGGAATTCATTCCGGCGATTCAAAAGGGTGTTGTCGAAGCCCTGGAGCACGGCATTCTGGCGGGCTATCCGATGTCGGATGTGACGGTGACGGTGCTGGATGGCGCCTATCACGATGTCGATTCATCGGAAATGGCGTTTAAGATTTGCGCTTCCAAATGTATTAAGGAAGCCGCGCGCCGCGCCAAGCCGGTTCTTCTGGAACCCGTGATGCGCGTGGAAGTGGTTGTGCCGGACGAGTACATGGGTTCGGTGAACGGCGATCTGATTTCGCGCCGGGGACGCCTGGAAGGCACGGAAATTTTGGGCAGCACGCACATTATTAAGGCAATGGTTCCGTTGTCGGCCATGTTCGGCTACGCGACGGAATTGCGCTCGCGCACACAGGGGCGCGGGGCCTTCACCATGCACTTTGGTCAATACGAGGAAGTGCCCAAGAATGTGGGCGAAGAAATTGTCAGCAAGGCGCAAGGCAAAGAATAGGTTTTTAATCTCAATAGCGATTCGCAAGTAATCGGGAGAGGGCAAACAAAATGGCGAAGGAAAAGTTTGATCGCAGCAAGCCGCACTGCAATGTGGGGACGATCGGGCACATCGATCATGGGAAGACGACGCTGACGGCGGCGATTACCAAGACGCTGGCCAAGCACAATCCGAAGGTGGCGTT
>JANXYJ010000176.1 GCA_025350105.1 Terriglobia bacterium
CGAAATCGTGGACATCCCCAATGGCGATTCCATCTTTCACTCCATCTACGATCTTGACGAACGCTATCAGGTGCCGGGCGCGCAGTATATCCGCAGTGGCCGGACTTATGAGCAGGATGGTTTCGATCCCCACTGGCGCGGCGTCTATGACGACCACGGCCGCTTGCTGGTGGCCATCTGCCACGATATGGATTTAGGTGACGCCTGGGAATGGGCCGACGATCCGCAGTACGACGAAAAGTTTTCCGGCCTCGCCTTCCGTATCGTTTCGAACTATGTTGTCTATTCCATGACGCACTAAGCGTGCGCGTTGCCACCTGTGCAAAAAGCCCAGCTTTGCTTTGGACAAGCCGCGGGGAATCAGTGGATAGAGGGCAATCTCGCCAAAATCGGCGAGCCGGACGACACATGCCGATAGTAAGGGTGCGGAAAATTCAAACGCCGCAATGGGCGGCGCGCTAGGCCCCGGCAAACGGAAAATGTTTTAGAAGCCGCGAGAAGCGCCGGCCTACTTCGCTTCCGCCAAACCCTCGGGACAAGCAAACTCCCGCAACTCGTCTTTACCGCTGCCCGGCAGCGCTTTGCGGTAAGTCTTCACGGTCTCCCACGGCTTGGTCAACGCTTTCGGGTCCGTCACCAAAATCCGGTCTTCCAGCAACGTCGGCTCCACCAGCCGGATCCGTTCCTTTACGGTCATGGCGTCGCTGTGCGGCGTGAAACCTTCGATGAACGACATCGTGTTCAGCCCCACCGTATCCACCAGCAGCGTGTCACCCTCCCAATGCCCGGTCGAATAACCAGCGTAGGTCGGATCGTCCAACACCTTTTGGGTCGGCTTGCGTCCGTCCAGGTACACCCGCCGTAATGCGTCATTCGCTTCACTGAAAAATGTGATCTTGTCCTTGGTCTGCATTACTTCCATGCCATAATCCATCCGCATCATAGCGGGCATTCCCGGCGGCAGGCACTTGGCGCTGTAATCGTATTCATACGACCCCGCTATCCGCGACTTGCTGATCAACTGCCACTTCGCCATATATTCCGGCGTCAGTGACGGCGCATCCGGCGCCCGTCCCCGCGACCCATCCGATAGCGGAGCCGCAGCCGTCGGTTTGCCCGGAGGTCCCTTTTTGGTCGCTGCATTTTGGGGAACCCCACCCGGAGCACCCGGCCTTCCAAACGGCGATAGCGGATAGTACACGCCCGAAAAATCAGGTACCGCCTGTGCCTGCAACAACCCACAACCCGCCAGCGCAAAAGCAACAAATAGAGAGTTCGTCATGGTCATAAGTGCCCCTTTTTTGGTGAAGACTTATTCGGTCGGCGGTGGCGCGTTCGCCAAAATCGTGCCGTCCACCTTGGTTACCCGCGCGATGATGCCCGTTTTGCTGCCATCCTTAGCGGGGCCGAAGTCCACCGTGATGGTGTCGCCCACTTTCACCGAATCCTTGGCCCAACCGGAACGCAACAGCACGCCCGGCGCCCGGCCTTCCATGGCCCACATGACCTTGCCGCCCTTGCCATCGTCTACTTCCAGCGATATCCAGGTGTGCGGATTCGACCAGCGGAACTCTTTGATAACGCCGGTGACCGTCAGCACCTTGGTCACCTCAAACGCTACATTGCTGTGATGCGGCAACGCGGGGACCGCCATCAGCAGGGCGGCCGCGACAATGATGAGTTGCTTCATGATGAATTCCCTCCCAAACCACTTGCGCTAGCATACCAAATCCCCTCCCGGAATTCGCCTGCTGGCTGGGCTTCAAACCATTTCACCGCTGCGCCGCTTTTTTCGTTAGACTAAGGAGATTAGAAGAGAGGTGATTTTCGTTGGCAGAAGTCCACGTCCATGACGGTGAGAGTCTGGAAAGCGCGCTGAAGCGTTTCAAACGCAAAGTGCTGCAGGAAGACATCATTAAAGAAATTAAGCGCCACGCCTTCTACCTGAAACCAGGGCAAAAGAAGCGTGTAAAGGAAGCGCTGGCCCGCAAGCGCAATCGCAAAAAGCGTACCCGTGATAGCGAACCCAGCGGCGGCGGCGATATGGCCCGTCCGGCCTGAGTTCCTCATCATTCAACGGATAGACTTAGCCGAGCAATTCGCGCTGAACGGCGCGCTTTGCTCGGCTATTTTCAGTAGCGTAAGCCAGTACCGTTTTTCTCTTCGCAGGTCCACAACCCGGAACAATAAGGCCCAATCTGCTATCGTGATCCATTGGGATGCCCACCGCCTCACACATCACAACCACACCCAGCGGCAAAGCCCTCGGCGCGGAGATAACCAACGTCGATCTGAAGACCATCAGCGACCACGATTTCGCCGCCATTCATCGCGCCTGGCTCGATCACTTGGTCTTGCACTTCCGCCAACAGTCTCTTTCTGATGACAATCTGCTCGCCTTCAGCCGCCGTTTCGGCGTTCTGGATTTCGCTCCCATTCAGGAAACCGGCCGCCGCTTCGTCGAAGGCTATCCGGAAATTTACGTCGTCTCCAACGTCATCGAAAACGGCGTCCCCATCGGCAGCCTGGGTGCGGGCGAGGCCGTTTGGCACACCGACATGTCATATCTGGAATCCCCGCCCAAGGCCAGCATGCTGTACGCGCTGGAAATTCCCCCTGCCGGCGGCAATACGTTTTTCTGCAACATGTATCGCGCCTACGAACTGTTGCCGGAACTTGTGAAGCAGCGCATCGCCGGACTCGAGATCAAGCACGACGGCACCTACAACAGCGGTGGATACGTTCGTCAAGGCGTCACCGCGGTAGACGACCCTTTGACGTCGCCCGGCGTTTTTCATCCGCTGGTCTGCCGCCATCCCGAAACCGGACGGCCGGCACTTTTTCTTGGCCGCCGCCGCAATGCGTACGTTCGCGGTTTGACGCTGGCGGAATCAGAACGATTATTAGATGAACTGTGGGAACCCGCCACCAGCGATGTCGTGGTTTGGGGACACGATTGGCGTGTCGGCGATGTGGTTCTGTGGGACAACCGTTGCACCATGCACCGTCGCGACCCCTTCCCTGCCGACTCCCGCCGAATCCTTCACCGCACCCAGATCAAAGGCGAAACACGCCCGTCATTCTAAGCCCTTACAGTGCGAAAACTCACCGCTCCGCAAACCGTCCTGGCGCTGCTTTCGCTGATGTACTTGCTGCTGTTCGTCAACCGGGTGAACATTTCCACAGCCGCGCCCCTGATGAAAGCAGATCTGCACCTGAGCAACACGCAGCTGGGCCTGGCCTTCTCCGCCTTTGCCATTCCCTACGCCTTGTTTCAACTTTTCGGCGGATGGATCGGTGACAAATTCGGACCGCGGCTTACGCTTTCCGTTTGCTGCGCCATCGTCTGCCTTTGTACGATTCTCACCGGAATCGTTGGCGGCTTCACCTCGCTCTTCGCGCTGCGCCTGGCGCTGGGCTTCGGCGAGGGCGCTGCGTTTCCTACCGCCACTCGCGCCATGTCCAACTGGACCCCCACCGGAAGCTGGGGTTTCGCCCAGGGCATCACGCACGCTTTCGGTCGCATCGGCAACGCGCTCACTCCCGCGTTGATGATCTTTCTGCTGAAATTCGTATCCTGGCGCGGGTCTTTCTTTGTGATTGGCGCGGTCAGCTTTCTGTGGCTGGTCGCGTGGCTGTGGTATTTTCGTGACGACCCTCGTCTACACCCTGCCATCACACCGGCCGATCTCGCCATGTTACCGGCAGTTCACGCAAAACGCAGGAAGAACATTCCGTGGATTCCCCTGGCCCGCCGCATCTTGCCGGTGACCATCGTTGATTTTTGTTATGGTTGGACCCTCTGGCTTTTTCTCAGCTGGATCCCCGCGTTCTTCTTTGAGAACTACCACCTCAATCTGAACTCCTCGGCCATGTTTTCGGCGGGAGTCCTGTTTGCCGGCGTCATCGGCGATACCGTCGGTGGCGTACTCAGCGATCGTTTGCTCCACAAAACCGGAAGCTTGTTGATCGCTCGCCGCTCGGTCATCGTCGGTGGCTTTCTGGGCGCGCTGGTCTTTCTTGTTCCGGTCGTTTTGATTCACGATCTGACCATCGCTGCCGTCTGTCTGTCGCTGGCCTTCTTCTTCGCGGAGTTAATCGTCGCACCCATTTGGTCCATCCCGATGGACATCGCGCCGCGTTACGCCGGGTCCGCCAGCGGCATGATGAATTTCGGCTTCGGTGTCGCGGGATTAATTTCACCCTCCAGCTTTGGTTATCTGGTGGACCGCACCGGCAGCTGGGTGGTCCCTTTTATTGCTTCCATCGCACTCTTGTTGTTGGGAGCCGTACTCGCTTCGCGTCTCCGTCCCGACCTCATCTTCGAAGAACCGGCCGGATAGCAAGCACGATAACGGCCAAACAGGCCGTCATTCTATACAACAAGTCATTTATTACAGCAATGTGTCCCCCGCCTGACGAAAATCTCTTCGCGGAGCACGCCCTCACACAAGCCTAAAAATAGAATGCAACTTTTGGCCGCCGGCCGCGTTTCCATTCTTGCCGGCTGGCTCAGAAAGTGATAACGTACACGCATCGTAATCATGGGCGTTGTCGTAGCGGACTTGCTCACACATTCTGGGTGGTGCGTCATCGTAAAGAAGGGTGAATCTATGAAAACATCTCTATTTTCTAGCTCCAGGATTTCCATTGCCAAACTTTCTATCTCAAGCCTCGCAATTGCAAACGTCGCGCTGGCCATGGCGCTGGCGTTTTCAAGTGCTCCGCTTAGGGGCGATACCGCCGCGCCCACTTACATGAGCGATCAGGCTGCCGCCCGTTTTCTCGATCAAGCAACCTGGGGCCCCACTCCTGCAGGAATCGCTCAGTTGAAAACCATGGGCATTCCCGCATGGTTGAACTGGCAGTTTTCCTTGTACGATTCGGACCTGCCGGATCAGCCGCTCCTGAATGCCGCCGGCAACAACAACACCGACCTGCGCCCGGTGCAAACGGCATTCATCGTTAACGCCATCACGAACGATGATCAATTGCGTCAGCGCGTCGCCTTCGCTCTTTCGCAGCTCTGGGTGGTCTCGCAAGATACCGTCACACCAGCCTACGCCTTTCCGCCCTATTGGCGAATCTTTCGCGAGCAAGCTTTCGGCAGCTATCGCGATGTTATTCGTGCCGTCACACTCAGTCCAGCCATGGGGCGTTACCTGAACATGGCCAACAACAATAAGGGCAACGCGGCCAAGGGTACTTCGCCCAACGAAAATTATGCTCGTGAGTTGCTCCAGCTCTTTACGTTGGGTCTGGTGCAATTGAATGCCGATGGCAGCTTGGTGGTCGACGCGCATGGTGTCCCGATCCCTACCTACGATCAGGCCATCGTGACCAATATGGCCAAGGCGCTCACCGGTTGGACTTACCCTACCGCCCCCGGCGCAACTCCCAAAAACAACAACCCGGCCTACTATGCCGGCGACATGTTCGCCGTTGCCGCCAATCACGACACCTCCGCCAAAGTGATCTTCGGCGGCGTCACCATTCCCGCTGGTCAAAGCGCGGAGCAGGATTTAGACAGCGTCATCGACGCTATCATGGCGCAACCGACTCTCGCTCCCTTTGTCAGCAAGCAATTGATTCAACACCTGGTCACCAGCAACCCCAGTCCCGGCTATATCGCCCGCATTTCAGCCGTTTTCACCAACAATGGCCAAGGCTCATCCGGCGACCTTCAGGCCGTCATTACCGCCATCCTTACGGATCCGGAGGCGCGCAACGGCGACGATCAACCCCTGGACATTGCTCCCACCTTCGGTCACTTACGTGAACCTGTATTGTTCGTCACCAGCATGCTTCGCGGACTCAACGGAAACGTCACCAACACCAATACCTTGTATTCCCGCACCGCCAACCTGGGCCAGGACTTGTTCCGCGCCCCCAGCGTCTTCAGCTACTTTTCTCCCCAGTTCCGCGGTGAAAAAGGCTTGTCGGCTCCGGAGTTCCAAATCTATTCGACGCAAACCGCGGCCTTCCGTAATGACTATGTCTATACCACTGTGTATGGAACGCTCGACAAGGGAACCACCGTAAATCTGGCTCCCTTCCTAGACGCCAACTCCACCTTGGAGCACTTACTGGGGGTCATCTCAGACACGTTCCTCCACGGCGCGATATCCGCGAACTTGTACCAGGCGGCCTACACTGCGGCGGCCGCCAATAAAGCGCCGATTGATCAGGTGAAGGCAGCGCTGTACATCGTCTTAACCTCAACCGAATATCAGGTAATCCACTAGAACCGTCAGGAAACAAAGGAGCCATATTATGTTTTCATTCAACCACGTCAATCGCCGCACATTTTTGCGCACCACGGCCGCCGCTGCCGGTTCTTTGGCACTCCGCCCGTTCGGTTTGATGCCAGCGCTGGCACAAAGCGTTTCCGATTACCGCGCCCTGGTCTGTGTATTCCTGTTTGGTGGCAACGACTCCAATAACACCGTCATCCCCATGGACGACGCCAGTTACAAGGCCTACACATCCATCCGCGGAGGTCTGGCCCTCACCGGCACCGCATTGGCACCCACCATCACCGACGTCAATGGCGCGCCTTTCGCCTTCCACGCCAAACTCGCCGAAGTCTCCGCCATGTTCGCGTCTCGTGAATTGGCGGTAGTAGCCAACGCCGGGCCCCTGGTGCAGCCGCTCACCCGCGCTCAATATCAAGCGCAACAGTTGGCCATTCCATCCAATCTGTTTTCGCATTCCGATCAGCAGCAGCTCTGGCAAACCTCCATCGCCCAAGGCCGCAGCGCCACTGGCTGGGCCGGCCGCGTTGCCGACTATGCCGCCGCGCAAAAGTGGAACACGTCCCCGTTCCCCACTTTCTTTTCCACCGCCGGCAATTCGCTCATGGGTAACGGAGCGCAAACCCAACCCGTCGCCGTTGCACCTGGTCAATCCCTGCAGATGACCGGCTTCAACAGCAGCGCCGCATCGCAGACCCGCTACAATGCGATGACCAGTTTGTTGACCCTCGATAGCGGTGTTGCTCTCTCGCAAGCCGCTAATCACGTGCTTTCCAACAGCATTGTGGACGCTTCGCTGCTCACCAACGCACTGGCCAAAGCCACGGCGCTAAAAACCGTATTCCCCACCACCAGCATCGGCAATCAATTGAAGCAAGTGGCCCAAGTGATCCAAGTGCACGCGGACCTCGGCATGAACCGCCAGATCTTCTTTGTTTCCCTGGGAGGCTTTGACACGCACGCGGGCCAAATCAATACCCAGGTGAATCTCTACGGACAACTCAGCGCCGCCCTCGCCGCCTTTCGCGACGCCACTCATGAGTTGGTTCTGGCCCCCAACGTCACCGCGTTCACCGAATCTGATTTCGGCCGCACCTTCCAATCCACTTCGGGCGACGGCAGCGATCACGCCTGGGGTTCCCACCATCTAGTGATGGGCGGCGCAGTGAAAGGCGGCCAGGTATTCGGCAAATTCCCCGCCTTCCAACTCGGCGGGCCCGACGACACCGACACTCGCGGCCGTTGGATTCCCACTACATCCGTTGACCAATACGGCGCCACGCTCGCTTCCTGGTTCGGGGTTCCCGATGCTGCCTTGCCGGGTATCCTTCCGAACTTAGCCAATTTCGCAACGCCCACTTCCCCCACCGGCAAGTTGGGATTCTTAGGGTAAGCTCTAACCAGGTTAAGATCCAATCCGTCGCAACGCGGATGAACGACGCGGATGAACGACGCGGATGAACAACGCGGATGAACGACGCGGATGAGAAGATAAAGACAACCTCTTCTCATCCGCCAAATGCGCAACACCAAAATCATCGCCACCGCCGGACCCGCCTCCAGCACGCCAGAAATCCTGCGAGCTTTACTCGAAGCCGGCGTCAATGTTTTTCGCATCAACGCATCCCATGGCACTCACGCCGATCACCTGGAACGCATTCGGGAAATTCGTAGACAGGCAGCGGCACTCGGTGTTTGGCCGGGCATATTATTAGACCTCCAGGGCCCCAAAATCCGCCTCGGCCTGTTTGCAAATGGTCAGGCTTCGCTTGCCACGGGAGACCAATTCGTCATCACCGTCGAACCCGTCACCGGCACTGCGCAACTTGCCTGCACCACCTACACGGAATTCGCGAAAGATGTAGTCGCCGGCAATCGGGTCCTGCTCGCCGACGGTGCCGTTGAATTGCGAGCCTTAAATACCAACGGGACCGAAGTCACTTTCCACGTCGTCTCCGGAGGCGTCATCAAAGACCATCAGGGCATCAACCTCCCTGGCGTCCGCGTCAGCATTCCGTCCATGACCGAAAAAGACTGCGCTGATCTCGACTTTGGCTTTGATAACGACGTCGATATGATCGCCCTGTCTTTCGTACGCTCGGCAGCGGACGTTGATGGTCTCCGCAAGCGCCTGTACGCCCGCGGCAAAAACCTCCCCATCATCGCTAAAATCGAAAAGCCGGAAGCTCTCGATCACCTGGAAGAAATTCTCTCCGCTTGCGACGGTGTCATGGTCGCCCGCGGCGATCTTGGCGTCGAGCTTGACCTGCCCCGCGTCCCCGGAATTCAGAAGACCATCATCGAACGCGCCCGCATGCGCGGCAAGTTCGTGATCACCGCAACGCAAATGCTGGAAAGTATGATCGTCAACGCCGCGCCCACCCGCGCCGAAGTCAGCGACGTCGCCAACGCCATATTCGACGGCACCGACGCCGTGATGCTCTCCGGCGAAACCGCCGCTGGAAAATATCCCGTCGAGGCGGTCCGCATGATGGCCGACATCGCCCTGGAGGCCGAGCGCTGTTTGCAGGCCCGTTCCTTCCCCGAACCGCCTTTACCCCCCAAACCAACGCACGCCCAAATTGTTTGCGAAGCTGCCTATCGCGCAGGCCTGGCTGCCGGCGTCAAAGCCATCGCCGCCTTCACGGCCTCCGGCGACACGCCAAGACTGATTGCCCGTTACCGCCCGCACGTGCCTATTTACGCCTTTTGCGAAACCGCTTGGGTTGCGCGTTCTCTATCTCCCATTTATGGCGTCCACACCATCGCCCCCGTCAAAGTGGAATCAATAGATGAAATGCTGCAAACCGCCGACCTAAAATTGCTCGGCGAAGCCTGGTCGCAAATCGGTGACGACGTCATCCTGGTCGGCGGCACGCCCTTCGGCAAACCAGGCAGCGCCAACACGCTGAAGCTGCACCGGGTGGGTGAAGTGGGGTTTCAGGCGTCCCTGGAGTAGCCCGTCATTTCACCCTATACGCTACGCAATCCATCCCCACTCGCATCTCCGGCCGAAAAAACTTTCCCTCCACGGTGGTTCGAGCGGGCTTGATATTTCCGAAAAACTCCGCGTAAATTTCGTTCATCTTCGGGAACTCGCTGACGTCCAGCAGAAACACCGAACACTGGACCACGTCATTGAGAGTCGCGCCACAACTGGCCAAGACTTTTTGCAAATTGAGGATCGTCTGCCGGGTTTGCTGCTGTACGTCGCCGAAGGAATATTGGTCGTTCTCGTCCACCGGCCCAACCGCGCTGACGAAAATAAGATTGCCGGCACGGACGGCGGATGAGTACGGCCCACGTGGCGTGGGCGCGCCTTGGTGAAGTATGCGTTCGATAGACATATTCAGACCAGCTTAACCGGAAAACAAAAAGGAGGCGGCCAAAGCCGCCTCCCCAAAACAAATCGGTAGTCGCTAATCGCCTTTTTTGGTCCTGCGCGGTTGACGTCTTTGCCCTCCGCCTCCGCCACCACCCCCACCGGGCGGCTTGGTGGTTCGCTTCCGGGCTGGCGCCTTCTTCGCCTTCACGGGCGGAGGATTCGGCTCGAAAATTGTCGGCTGCCCTTCCACATACGGCTGAGGCTCATTGTCTTCCTCATAGTCATCATGAATCGGAACGTGTTCCACATGACCCGTTGAATGTGACGAATGCGGAGGATGTACGGCATGCACCGGCTCCGGCGCTGCAACAACCGGTTCGGCCGGCGGATAAAATTCCGCGCCCAAATACACCAGCATGATGCCCTCTTCTTCATGCGGCTCCATGCGCACCACCGTCTTATCCTGCGCGTAGTTCATGAACTCCGTGAAGGCCTGGAATCCGTACGCTGCCGGATCCAAATTCGGCTGCTCAGCCTTAAACCACGCCGCCAAATCATCCACCGGACAACCATTTTCGATTTCCAGACGATGATTCTCCAGCACATCACGAAGCGGCGTCAGCAAATCTTCCTGCTTCAGAGACGGATGCTCCGGCGACGACGACGTTCCCTTCCGCTCGATCACATACCGCCCGCCCGAGCCCGAAACGTTCACCAAATCGCCGCGCTTTAATTTCTCAACGAAATCTGAAAAACTTCCCGCGCCATACGCCCGTTCACTAAATGCCGAATCCAATTGCAGCATGGTCGACTTCAACAACCCCAACTGCGGCTGCACCCCTCGGCGCTCCAGCACCTGCAACGCGCGCTCCACTAGTGGCATCGCCTGGTTCAAATCCAAAGGCGCCGGACGCTGCCGCCGATTGTCATTTCTATCTCCGCCACCGCCCCCGCTCTTCTCCGGACCCCGGTCTCCGCCCGTAGCGTTACCGCCACCAGCATTACCACCGCCGCCACCGCTGCGCTGCTCGCCGCGCAAATCACTGCTGCGGCCTTCGCGCGATTGCTGTTGACGTTGCGGACGATTCTCCTGCGGCGCGCTCGCTGGCAGATCCAGAAATAGCGATTCGAAACTAATAAACTCGTTGCAATTTTGCTGCAGGATCGTCGAGGTAAACGCCTTGCCGCCCAGAATGAAAACCGTTTTGCCGTATTCTTTCAGCTTATTCACCAGCGGAATAAAATCGCTATCCCCGCTGACAATCGCGAACGCGTTCACATGCGTATGCGTGAAGGCCATCTCCAGCGCATCCAGCGCCAGGTTAATGTCCGCTCCATTCTTATCGCCGCGCGGCGAGGGAATCCGCTGCACCATTTGCACGGCATTTTCGGCCATCTGGCGCGTCGCCCCGTCCTGGCGTCCCCAATTCGCATAGGCGAATTTCGCTACCAGATCGCCGCGCTCCTTCAATGCTTCTAGCGCCAGCGAAACATCAAAATCCCGCCGCAGCGTCGATTTCAATCCAATTTCGATGTTGTCGTAATCGACGAACACCGCGATATTCAATTTCTCTTGCATTCTTACTCCTGGCGCAGACGCTTTACGCGGTCGGCGCCTATTCTCATTCTTTCGTTGTGACGGTCAGGCCGTCTGCCTTTTTACCGCTGTCTTGATGAATTCGACAATGGCATCCAAGGACGAGCCGGGTTGAAACACATGCGCCACACCACAGCGCTTGAGCGAAGCCGCGTCTTCATCGGGAATGATGCCACCCGCGATCACTACCACATCGGTCATATCTTTTTCCTTCAGCAACTCCATCACGCGAGGCACAATCGCATTGTGCGCTCCCGAGAGGATGGAAAGACCGATCACCTGCACATCTTCTTGGAGGGCAGCATTCACGATCATCTCCGGCGTCTGGCGTAGTCCAGTATAGACCACCTCCATGCCTGCATCCCGCAGCGCGCGGGCGATTACCTTTGCGCCACGGTCGTGTCCGTCCAGTCCTGGTTTTGCCACCAGAACCCGGATTCTTGCGTTTTGTCCTGAATCTTGCAACTCACTTCTCGAGCTGTGTCCCACGTCCGGTCCGGAGTCCATTTGATTGCGGGTCCGTTTCAAGAGAACCTTACCGAGAGTCCGTTTTGGTTCCAGACTAGCGGCACGATTCCCTTTAAAATGCTCTTTCAGCCAACTCTTTCAGTTAAAGCCAGTTAAAGAAACCAAAATAAAGAAAGGTTGCGCCGCTTTCGCTCTCCCGGCAAGCGCGGTGCATCCATTCCGATTATAGAACGGAACCGACCACAGAATTAAGCCTGTGCGATTACGACCCGGGCCTGGGATCAAAGTCAACGCCGCCCCCGCCGGCTTTTACCATAGCGCTCACTAAAACTATTTTCGGGCAATCCGATAAGCGCTAGTGGGACGTAGTCCAGATTGTGAGCACCGACCCAACCATTGGCGCAGGGCCATATTTTAACGGAGCGAAGCCGTGATCGCCGGCGCGCTCGTGCTCGGCTTTGTCATCGCTTCACTGCTGCTGGAGACCCTTGTCGCGGGGCCACAAGAAAGCGGCGGATCTTCAACCGACCAGGAAACCGGACAACAATAGTCTGCCTCCGGACGGGCGAAGAACTGCGGCGTTTGGCGTTGTCGATATGAGTTGTTGCTACCATAAGAGTTTCCATGTTCCGCTTTGAAACCGCAGGCGAATCTCATGGCGAGTGTCTGGTGGCAACATTAACCGGTCTACCCGCCGGAGTTCCCATTTCCCTAAAAGCAATTGACCGTGAATTGTGGCGCCGCCAGCAAGGATTTGGCCGCGGCGGCCGGATGAAGATCGAGACCGATCAGGCGCATATTGTGAGTGGCGTGCGGCACTCGCAGACCATCGGCTCGCCGATTGCAATCTTGATCGAAAACAAAGATTGGAAGAATTGGACGGAAATCCTTCCCGTAGAACAACTGGCGGAAGGTGCAGGAAAAAACAAGCCCCTGACACGGCCGCGTCCGGGTCACGCGGATTTGGCCGGGGCAATCAAGTACAACTTTCACGACGCCCGTTACATTCTGGAGCGGGCCAGTGCACGGGAAACCACGGCAAGAGTGGCCGTAGGCGCCATTGCGAAGGCCTATCTAAAAGAATTTGGCATCGATGTACTTAGCCATGTAATTGGCGTGGGCGAAGTAAAACTGCAGCGCAACGCCACTTGGGACGAGTTGATTGCCTTGAGTGAACGCGAAGACGTGCTGCTGGGCTGCGTGGATCCTGAAGTGGAGCAGCGGATGAAAGCGGTAGTCGACGAAGCATACAAGACCGGCGACACGGTGGGCGGTGTGTTTGAAGTGGTTGTGCGCGGAGTACCGCCGGGACTGGGCTCGCACATTTCCTGGGATTCTCGCTTAGACGGCAAGCTGGCGCAAGCAATTGTTTCCATGCAGGCGGTGAAGGGCGTGGAAGTAGGTTTCGCGGCGGAAGGCGCGGCGGCGTTTGGATCAAAGGTACAGGACACCATTGGCTACGACCGCGAAGAACACAAATTTACTCGCGGCGCCAATCGAGCTGGTGGCTTGGAAGGCGGCATGACCAACGGACAGGATATCCTGGTTCGCGGCATGCTGAAGCCGATTTCCACCCTGCGGCGTCCGCTGGAAAGCGTGGACTTGGGAACACGCGACTCAGCGCCGGCGGCATATGAACGCAGTGACGTGGCCGTGGTGCCGGCTGCCGGGGTGATTGGCGAGGCGATGGTTGCGTTGGTGCTGGCCGCAGCGATGAACGAAAAATTTGGCGGCGATTCGCTGCTGGAAGCCAAACGCAATTACGATAATTATTTGGAACAGGTGAAGAACTTCTGATGGTCTATCCGATTGTGAAGTACGGGCATCCCGTGCTGGAAAAAAGAGGCGAAGACGTTGCGGACTTTGACAGCCCGGAATTACATAAGCTGATCGAAGACATGTTCGAGTCTATGTATGCGGCCAAGGGTGTGGGACTGGCTGCGCCACAGATCGGTATTGGCAAACGCCTGGCGGTGATTGACACGACAACTGGTGAAGACCCGGGGCAGAAGATCGTCCTGATCAATCCGGAAATTATCGCGAGTGCAGGTTCGCAAAAAAGCGAAGAAGGCTGTTTGAGTATCCCGACGTTTCGCGAACAAGTAACGCGTCCCAACAAAGTCACGGTGCGCGCGCAGGACGTCGGCGGCAAGTTCTTTGAGATGACCGGCGAAGATCTTCTGGCCCGCGCATTCATGCACGAAACCGACCATTTGAACGGCAAGCTTTACATCGGGCACATTAGCGCGCTGAAGCGAGACCTGATTCGCCGCCGCATTCGCAAATTGCAAAAAGCGGGCGAGTGGGATTAGTGTAGGCGAAAGACATGAAGGTAGTGTTCATGGGTACGCCAGCGTTTGCGGTGCCCACGCTCGAAAGGCTGGTTGAAACAGGGCACGACGTGCTTGCCGTCTTCACGCAACCTGATCGTCCTAAAGGCCGCGGCCAACAAACCGGCATGCCTGCGGTGAAAGAGGCGGCGCTGAGCCTGGGGCTGCCGGTTCACCAACCGGAACGAGTTCGACATCCCGAAGTGATGGAGCAACTGATTGCGATGGCGCCCGAGGTGATGGTGGTGGTTGGATATGGGCAAATCATCCCCAAGCCAATTTTGGACATTCCGCCGCGGGGGATCATTAACGTCCACGCCTCCCTGCTCCCGCGCTATCGCGGCGCGGCGCCGATTCAGTGGGCCATTGCGAATGGCGAAACGCGAACCGGCGTTACCACGATGCGTATCAATGAAGGTCTGGACACGGGCGATATGCTACTGCAGTGGGAGACGGGGATTGGTCCCGAGGAAACCGCGCCTTCCCTTGGGCTGAGGCTGGCCTCGGCGGGAGCGGACTTGTTAATTCAAACGCTGGATCAACTGGAAAGCATGGTGCCAGTGAAACAGAACGATTCGCTGGCAACGTATGCTCCAATTCTAAAAAAAGATGACGGCAAGATCGATTGGCGTTTGCCGCCGGAGGTGATTTTGAATCGTATTCGAGGCTTCGATCCCTGGCCCGGTGGTTATGGCTTTCTGCGCGGTCAGCGTTTTCAAATCTGGAAGGCAGTGGTGGGTGATGAGCGCATGGCGTCCGGCACACTTCGCGCCGTAGGCAAAAAGCTGTATGTTGGTTGCGGCGCCGGACAATCGAGCAAAGGCGAGTCGCTGGAATTGCGCGAGGTTCAATTGGAAGGCAAAAAGAGAATGCCTGCGGGCATTTTTGTGAATGGACTTGCGCTGGTTGGAGATGAAGAATTGCAATGAGTGATCAGACTCCCTTGGGGTTTCGCTATGCGGCGGTGTATGCGGGCATTCGCAAAGTAAAGAAGGATGACGTAGCGTTGATTGTTTCCGACGTGCCGGCGAACATGGCGGCGGTATTCACAAAGAATTTGGTGGTGGCCGCGCCGGTGACGTTGGCACGAAAGAATCTGGCTGCATCACGAGGCCAACTGCAAGCGATTCTGGTCAACGCGGGAAATGCCAATTGCGCTACGCGAACCGGTGACCGAATTGCGATGGAGACAACGCGCGCTGCGGCAAAAGCGTTGGGAATTAAACCGACGCAGGTACTCCCAGCATCCACAGGCGTGATCGGCGTGGAGATGCCGGGCCAACTGCTTGTCAACGCAATGCCACGCCTGGTTTCGAGTTTGGACGGTTCTAACTTTGACAAGGCCGCTTCGGCAATCCTGACCACCGATCTGGTTGCCAAAACCGCGCACTTAGAAGTGAAGGGCGCCCGTCTATCCGGAATGACGAAAGGTTCCGGTATGATTCAGCCGAATATGGCGACAACACTTGGTTTTGTGATGACCGATGCGGTGGTCTCCGCGTCCACGTTGAAAATAGCGCTAAAGAATGCCATTCAACGTACGTACAACCGGATCTCAGTGGACGGCGATACATCCACCAACGACGTGGTTGCGGTGTTGGCCAACGGGGCATCGGGAGTGAAGTTGTCCGCGAAGGTTTTTGAGAAGGCGCTGACGGAAGTACTGGAATCATTGGCGCGGCAAATCGTAAAAGATGGTGAAGGCGCCAAGAAGTTGGTGACCATCGATGTGGAAGGCGCGGCCAGCGAAGCCGCTGCGGCCAGGATTGCAAGGAGTATTGCGAATTCACCGTTAGTGAAAACGGCCATCGCGGGGTCCGATCCCAATTGGGGCCGCGTACTGGCGGCAGCTGGATATTCCGGCGTAGCATTTGAACCTAAGAATGCCGATATTGACATGCAAGGCTTGGCGGTATGCCGAAAAGGATTGGCTACTGATTTTTCCGAAGACGCGTTGAAGAAGAAATTGAATGGCGCGGAAGTGCACATC
Organism: Terriglobia bacterium; assembly: GCA_025350105.1. Lineage (GTDB taxonomy): Bacteria > Acidobacteriota > Terriglobia > Bryobacterales > Bryobacteraceae > Palsa-187. The sequence continues at coordinate 15,965 of JANXYJ010000176.1, forward strand.
CGGTTTGTGTTGCGCGGGAAAGGTCGCGGACGCGCCCGTTTCTGGACCTGCGACCTGACCGAAGATTACATCAAGATCAACGCGAGCTACCGGACATGATCGCGCGGCTCGTTACTCTCGCCTTACTTGGTTGCCCAGGCTTAATCCCCGCGGCACCGCCGCCGGACGTCTTAGACTTTGTGTCGACACTGGCGGGAGACTTGGCCAACGACGATTTCGCGTCGTTCATTCGGCATTTTGACGCAACCATGCCGGGCTATGCCGAATTCAAAAGTGACGCGGAGTCGCTGATGGGCACCAAGGACGTGGAGTCTGAGATCGAAGTGATTGCCGAAAGCGGCGATCGGCAAAACCATGCGCTGGAGTTAGATTGGGTCTTGATCACCCGCGATAAAAACGCGTTAAACGGCGGGACGGTTACACGGCGCGTTGCTGTCAAATGCTCACTCAAACGCGATCGCAAAACGTGGAAGGTGGTTGCGTTCGACCCGGTCCGGCTGTTTAAGTTGTAGCGTAATTCAGCCACTACGCAAGCGGAACTTCGATGGGCATAGCCAACGGTGGCTCCACCAAAAACTCCATTTTGGCCATACGGGCCAGAGCATTTTGCACCGATTGCTCCGAGGTTGGTTCTACCGTAATCACAAACGGAAGATTGGCGGCATTAGCCTCCGGCAGTTGCAGAACGGCTTCAATCGAGATTTTCTCCGCGGCCAGTGCCGCTGCCAGCTCCGCGATAATTCCCGGGCGGTCTTTTACGCGGAAGCGCAGATAATACGCCGACTGCTGCAGTGCAATCGAAATTGGCTGATATTCGCCCAGCCGGGCGTGCGCAAATGGCGAAACGCGCTCCGGACTGCCGGAGCGAATCTCGCGGGCCACGCGCATCAGGTCGCTGACCACCGCGACGCCGGTGGGATGGGGACCAGCACCACGGCCATAATAAAAAGTATCTGCTCCATAAAAGCCCTTCACCCAGATGGCGTTATAGGCTCCACGAACATTGGCCAAAATTGCCGACTGCGGCAACAGCGATGGACGCACCGACAAGATCAAACCCTGCGAAGTCTGGCGAGCCGTACAGATCAAACGGATGGTGTGTTTCAGCATGTGCGCATAGCCGAAATCGATGGGATCGATGCGCCGGATGCCTTCCATGTAGATGTCGGATGGGACAATGCGTTCGCCGAACGCAAGGGCGGAAAGAATTGCCAACTTGGAGCGGGCGTCCATCCCATCGACGTCGGCCGACGGATCTGCTTCGGCATAGCCGGCTGCTTGCGCCTCGCGCAGGACGTCGGCAAAAGCTGCGCCGCGCTGTTCAATCTCGGTCAGGATGTAATTGCAAGTTCCATTTAAGATGCCGTATAACGCTGTGATGCGGTCTCCGGAAATTCCTTCGCGGAGCACCGCGTGAATGGGAATCCCTCCGGCCACGCTGGCTTCCATGGCGAGGTTGATTTGCGACGCGATGGCCTGATCCCACAGTTCGGCGCCCATAAGAGCCATCAACTCTTTGTTCGCGGTCACAACCGATTTGCCCTTCGCCGCGGCAGCACAAATGATCTCGCGCGCAACGGTGGTTCCGCCTACCAATTCCGCTACAATCTGAATCTCCGGGTGGTCCACAATCTCGCGCCAGTTGGTGGTGCGCAGCGGCGAGTTCAATCCGGACGGTAGCGTTTTGTCCGCCACGTTGCGGCTGCAAACGGCGGCCACACGCAAAGGGAAACCGAGTTTTTGCGAAATCTGATCGGCGTTTTCCGCGAGGATCTGAAGCGCTCCGGAACCAACGTTCCCAAGGCCAATCACACCAACATTTACCGGCTGCATAGTTAGGGGTCTCATACTATTTGACACTACTTTTGAAAGCGGCTACTTGATCGCCAGTCGAAAATCGATCACCAACACCAGAGCGTCAGCTTCCGCTTTCGCATCGCGCAAATCGAAACTGCGTAGTTCGCGCATATACGGTGCCTTGGCATCCGCGGGTGCAAGGGGAGATGGGGCAACCGGTTGTTCCAGTAAACGGCGGGCCTGTTCCTTCACCTCGATTTTGAAATCCTTGGCGAAGCTATTGCTCAGCGCCTGGCGGACTTTGCCAATGTAATAGGAATCGCGGGAGGTGCTGATCTTCACTTGATCCAGTGCCAGCGCCCCGCCGCGTACCACGGGGGTCGCCGTGACCGTGAAGTCAAAGGAATCACCCAGCCCCATACAACGGCCCAGCATGTCGAGCGCGCTACGGCCACTGAAGCGGGCCGTCAGTTTTAGTTTTCCGTCGCTCGCACCCACGTGAGGCGCGGCCAGATAGGCAAATGTGCACTTGGTATTCTTGTTGCCTCGAACATACAGGCGGCCATCCTGCGTGAACACCTGTTCCCCCAAAAGGCGTTCAATGGCGGGGTAGCGAAGCTCCAACTCGGCCGAGACGGCAGACATGGCGAATCCGAGAAACAACAGCGCAAAGTTGGCGGTGTATCGCATGAGCAGTTTGTTTAATTGTAAGTTGGCATCTGGATCACGCCAGTATGCTACGCTCAAAACGTTTAACCTCTATTAACCCCCTATGGCCGTCACTCGCGAAAAATCTCAGCTCATGAGCGCTTCCGAAATTGATCGGACCCTGGTCCGGTTGGCGCATGAAGTTCTTGAACGCACGGAAGACCTGAATCAGCTTGCCTTCATAGGCATCCGTCGGCGCGGCGTCCCCTTGGCACAGCGGTTGGCTGAAAAAATTCTTGCGTTGGAGCAACGAACCGTCCCGGTAGGCGTTTTGGACATCAGTCTGTATCGGGACGACTTGTCTACGGTGTCGCATCAGCCGGTACTGAACTCAACCGATATCCCATTCTCGGTGACCGGCAAGAACATCATCTTGATGGACGACGTGCTGTACACCGGACGCACGATTCGCGCGGCTCTGGACGCTTTGTTTGATCACGGGAGACCGGCCAAAATTCAATTGCTAGTCCTGATCGATCGGGGCTGGCGGGAATTGCCGATTGAGGCCCGTTACGTGGGCCGCATGGTGCAAACTTCGGCCGAGGAAATCATCGAAGTGAAGTTCAAGGAAATTGACGGCCAGGAACGCGTACTGCTGGTGGAAAAGGTTGCGGACTGAATCCTCGCATGACGGGACTTTTGGGAATCGAAAACCTGACACGGGTCGAGATCGAGGCGATTCTGGATCGTGCCCGCGACTTTCAACCACCTGAGGGTGAAGGATTCCGGCGTCTGGACCTATTAAAGGGACGCACGCTGGTGAATTTGTTTTTTGAGGCGTCCACGCGTACGCGGACCAGCTTCGAACTAGCGGCGAAACGTCTGGGGGCCGATGCAATTTCCATTGCCGCGCAATCGTCCAGCGTCTCCAAAGGTGAATCGCTGGTTGACACTTTGAACACGCTGGCCGCAATGCGCCCGGACGCCATCATCATGCGGCATTCGGCCTCCGGCGCGCCGCATTTTTTGCAACGCCATTTGGCGATACCGATTATCAACGCGGGCGACGGCACACACGAACACCCCACTCAGGCTTTGCTCGATGCACGGACGATTTTGGATCGTGGCGCGAAGCTGGAAGGACTGAAGGTGGTGATCATCGGAGACATCGCACACAGCCGGGTGGCCCGGTCAAATATCTATTTGCTGGCAAAATTTGGCGCACAAATTGTTCTCTGCGGGCCTGCGTCGCTTTTGCCCAAGGAACTGCAGGAACTTGCGCCAGGCATCACGCTGACCACGAACATGACAGAAGCAATTCAGGATGCCGGCGTGATCATGATGTTGCGGGTTCAACTGGAGCGCCAGCATGAAGCAAATTTCCCCGCCGCCGAATACTTTCAGTTCTACGGATTGCGGCTGGATCATTTGAAGCATGCGCGGCCCGATGTGATCGTGATGCATCCGGGGCCCATCAATCGCGGCCGCGAAATCTCCTCCGAAGTGGCGGACTCGCAACGTTCGGCGATTCTCAATCAGGTGGAAAACGGAATCTCAGTCAGAATGGCCGTGCTCGAAAAGGTGCTAACCCAATAATGGCATCGCTATTGATTAAGAACGGACGCGTGATTGATCCGGCGAATGGTTTTGACCAAGTCGCAGATGTGTGGATTGAGGATGGCGTAATCAAAGGCGTTGGGGTGGGAATCACCAGCGCGGGAACGCAAACCTTTGACGCCACCGGCATGATCGTAGCACCTGGATTTATCGATATGCACGTGCACTTGCGCGAACCGGGCTTTGAGCATGCAGAGACCATAGAAAGCGGGGCGCGCGCCGCAGCGGCAGGGGGCTTTACTTCTATTTGCCCCATGCCGAACACGGCTCCGGTGAACGACAACGCCACCGTTACCAGCTACATCATCGACAAAGCGCGGCAACATGCAGTGGTGAATGTTTTCCCTATTGGTGCGATCACCAAGGGGAGCGCCGGCGAGGAACTGGCGTCGATTGGCTCCATGAAGAACGCGGGTGTGGTAGCCATTTCCGATGACGGCCGCCCGGTGATGAATGCCCGTGTGATGCGGCGGGCGATGGAATTCGCGCGGAGTTTCAACCTGCCGGTGATCGATCATTGTGAAGACCTGCACCTAAGCGCCGGCGGCGACATGCACGAAGGAGCGACCTCCGTTCGGCTTGGCCTGCGCGGAATTCCCGGTTGTTCGGAAGATGTGATGGTAGCTCGCGACATTCTTTTGGCCGAAGTTACCGGCGCCAGATTCCACGTAGCGCATATTTCGGCACGGCATTCGGTGGAGATGGTGGCATTTGCAAAACGCCGTGGGTTAGCCGTGACCGCGGAAGTGACGCCGCATCATCTTACTTTGGCGGATACGGACATTGAACCCTATGACAGCAATTTTAAGATGAAGCCGCCGCTGCGCTCTAGCCTTGACGTCAACAGCGTGGTGGAAGGCATTGTGAGCGGCGCCATCGATGCGATCGCCACCGATCATGCACCACACGCGGGCTCCGACAAAATGCAGGAGTTCGAAAAATGCCCGTTTGGCATTCTGGGATTGGAGACGGCATTGGCGATTGCCCTGGAACGCTTGTATCACAACGGCAAAATCGGATTGCGAAAGTTAATCGAGTTGTTTACGGTGAACCCCGCGCGGATTCTGGGCATTGAGCGAGGAACGCTGCGGCAAGGGGCCGCCGGTGATGTAACGATATTTTCGCTGGAACGTGACTGGGTCTATGACGTGAATAAATCATTTTCGAAGAGCCGCAATTCGCCATTTGATTTGACCGCCTACCGCGGAGGACCGGTGGCCACGGTTGTAGCCGGCAAAATCGTCTGGAGTTGCCTATGAGTACGTTTGTTCTGGTGCATGGTGCCTGGCACGGAAGTTGGTGTTGGAAACGCGTCCGGCACGCTCTCCAAAAAATGGGTCATGAAGTCTTTACTCCCACGCTGACGGGTGTAGGCGAGCGGTCTCACTTGCTCAGCCGAGAAGTGAACCTGGAGACGCATATCCACGACGTCCTGAACCTCCTCAAATGGGAAGACCTGAATGGGGTGATTCTGTGCGGGCATTCCTATGGCGGGGCGGTGATCAGCGGGGTGGCGGACCGTGTGCCTGAGCGGGTCAGCGCTTTGATTTACCTGGATGCCTTTGTTCTGGAAAACGGCCAATCGCTGCATAGTGTTTTGCCTGCGGAGCAACGCGTCATGCAACTGGATGGTGTGGAGAAATTTGGCGACGGTTGGAAAGTGCCACCGATTCCTGCTGAAGTGTTTCATGTGAATAACGCGGACGCGGCCTGGGTGAACCAGCAGTGCACGATGCAACCGCTGGCTACTTTCCAACAACTACTAAGCCTGACGGGAAAAATCGACCAAGTGAAGAACGTTACGTTCATTCAGGCTGCCGGGTTCGGCGGTGGTCCTTTCGCGCCGTTTTATGAAAAGGCCACGGCTCGCGGATGGAAAACCCATCGCGTCGATTGCGGGCATGACGTCATGTTAGATCTACCCGAAGAGTTGACCGCGTTGCTGCTGGCGGCTGCCAGATAGCCGTCCCATAAATATGGGAAACCAGTTGAGGATGAAGACGACATTGGAAATTCCGGATGCGCTATTTCGTAAAGCCAAGGCCAAAGCTGCGGAACAAGGCATTCCGCTGCGGGAGTTTGTTACGGTAGCGGTGGAGGCCAAACTGGAGGCCAGTCCGGTGCCCGCGAGTAAACCCTGGATGAAAGGGTTCGGCAAACGAAAGCATCTTCACGCTGAAACCCTCAAGATCGACCGGATCATTGAAGCGGAGTTCGAACAACTGGAACCGGAAGACTTTCTGTGATTTTGGACACCGACGCGCTCTCCGCGTTCGTAGACGGCGCCCCTGCGCTGGCAGCCCTGTGGGCTAATTTCACCGGCGTCTCGATCCCAGTAGTCGTCCTCGGCGAATATCGTTATGGGGTTACGCACTCCACGCGCAGGCAACCGTAGGAGGCCTGGCTGAACCGCTACTTGGGTTCGTTCCAGATACTGCCCATTACGCAAGCAACGGCGCTAGAGTACTCGACAATCCGCTCCGAACTCCGGCAAATTGGGAAGCCCATCCCCGCCAACGATGTATGGATCGCCGCTTTGTGTCGCCAACACAAGTTACCGGTTCTCAGTCGGGGTAGTCACTTTGATCGCGTGAAGGAATTGCGCCGCCTTAGCTGGTAGCCGGTACCGCGGCCTTGCATTCAACGCACGGGCAGATTCGCCGGAAATGATCGAACGAGTAGATGCCGGTATTGTGGCCGTCAGACCATGAAATTCGAATGGCGTAGGATCCCACGGCTTCAACCTCCAGCATTTTAAGAGTGGGCTTGTACATGGGAAAGAGTTCTTTGGGCGCCGCGGAATAGTTGGATTTTTCCGGCGGCGTTCCGTGGGCACCGGTGCAACTGGCGCAGGGGCATTCGTCACGCAAGTAGGCCAGCGGATAGTCGCTATGATGCCCATCTTTCCAATCGATCTTTATACCCTTGGACTTTGAAATGGCTATGTGTTCGGGTTCGTGTCTAAGCTGAGGCATTTTCTCTATTTCTTTGTTTCTGCGGGATTTACGCGTTCAATATCGCGTACGCCAGAAATGCGCCGCACCGCCGAAATGATCCGCTCCAGTTGCTTTTTGTCGCGCACTTCCAGAGTGACATCGATAATGGCTCCATCGGTTCCGCTTTCGTCGTCGCCGCGGGCTTCCAGACTGCGAATGTTGGACTGTTCGCCAAATAGAACCGTCGTAAGCTGATTCAGCAAGCCCGGGCGGTCCTGCGTATGGATCAGCAGCGTAACCAGAAAGCTCTCCGATGCCGTACGTGCCCATTCGACATCAATTTTGCGCTCCACTTCGTACATCAGATTTTGTACGTTGGTGCAATTGCTGGAATGAACCGCTACGCCCTTCCCTCGCGTAACGTAACCGACGATGGCTTCTCCGCGGATGGGATTGCAGCACTTCGCGCGGTACACCAGCAGTTCGTCGATCCCTTTAACCTTGATGACCAGATCCTGGTCACGGGGGTCACCGGAAGGCGAGGGAGGCTGGGCCTCCGGTTGTGGGGGGCGAACTGCCTCCGCCGGAACCTGATCGGGCGCCAGACGATGCAGCACCTGGCGCGGCGAATATTTTCCGTAACCGAGGGCCGCGTGCAGATCCTCCAACTTGCTGCACCCATATTCCGAGGCGACGGCCATCATCTGAGCTTCAGAGACCCGGCTTAGCGCCACCCCAAGCCGGCGCGCCTCGCGTTCCAAATACTTCACGCCGATCTCAACCGCCTTGGTTCGCTCTGTTGTGTTGATGACGTGCTTGATCTTGTTGCGAGCACGCGAGGTCTTGACCAGCGACAGCCAATCCTTGCTGGGAAGGTGCCCAGCCTGGGTGAGAATCTCCACCACGTCGCCATTGCGCAAGCCGTATTTCAGTTGCACGATACGGCCGTTTACTTTCGCGCCGGTGCAAGTGTTGCCAACATCGGAATGGATGGCGTAGGCGAAGTCAATCGGGGTGGCGTCCCGGGGCAAAATGATTACTCGTCCCAGCGGCGTAAAGGTATATACTTCTTCTGGATACAGGTCAACCTTCAAGGTTGACATGAACTCGCCTGCGTCCTTCATGTCGCCTTGCCACTCGACCAACTGACGCAGCCAGGCCACCCGCTGGTCGTCCGCATCCGGACCGCGCTTGCCCTCTTTGTATTTCCAGTGCGCCGCGATGCCTTCTTCCGCCAGACGGTGCATTTCCTCAGTGCGGATCTGCACCTCAAAGGAACGGCCGGCGGGGCCCATCACTGAAGTATGCAGCGATTGATACAGGTTCGGCCGAGGGATGGCAATGAAGTCCTTAATGCGTCCGGGAATGGGGTGCCACTCGTTGTGAATTACGCCTAGCGCGGCGTAGCAGTTCTTCACCGAGTCTGTAATGATTCGAACCGCCAGCAAGTCATACACCTGATCGATGGTGATCTTCTGCCGCTTCAGCTTGTCGAAGACGGAGTAGGCACGTTTCACGCGCCCCTCGACCCGTGCGGGAATTCCTTCGCGGGCCAAAAGCTGTTCGACAGTGTGACGAATCCCGGAGAGAAACTGTTCGTTGGGAACCCGCCCTGCTTCGAACTCCTTCAGCAGGCCGCTGGAGGCCTCCGGTTCCAGATAGTGGAACGCAAGGTCCTCCAATTCGCCACGAATCTTACCCATCCCGAGGCGGTGGGCAATGGGCGCGTAAATCTCCATGGTCTCCGCCGAAATGCGCTGTTGCCGTTCGGGACTCAACGAGCCCAGCGTGCGCATATTGTGCAGCCGGTCCGCCAACTTCACCAGGATCACACGGATGTCGTTGACCATAGCCAACAACATTTTACGGACGCTTTCCGCCTGGCGCTCTTCACGATTGGCAAGATTCAGTTTGCTGAGTTTAGTGACGCCATCGACGCAACGGGCCACCTCCTCGCCAAACTCCTTGCGTACCTCCGCAATGGTAACGCTGGTATCCTCAACGACATCGTGAAGCAAGCCCGTGACCAAGCCCACAATATCGAGGTGCATGTCGGCCAGTTGGCGAGTGACCAGCAGGGGATGCACCATGTAGGGTTCACCGGACACGCGTTTCTGATCCTTGTGACGGTCCAGCGCAAAAAGATAGGCCTTCTTTAAGGAGGCCAAGTCTTCAGTGGGGCGAAGTTCAAGGATACGCGCTTCCAGATCGGCGTAGATCCGGGCGACCTGATCTGTGCCCGGAACAGGCGGAAGCATGCTATCGACGGCCCGGTTTTCGGCGGTTTGGGCGGGTTCAGGCATCTAGTTCTGCGACATCTCTACGCACTCCGCGTGGAGGCGCTACACTCTTTAGTTTAACCACTCTAGTTTAACCAACCCCAGTGATGGCGAGTCCTGTCATGTCCTTCCTTGATGAAGGCAACTTGAAAAGGCAGTTTAAAAAGGCGACTTGAAAAGACAAAGCGCCGTACCTTTCGGCACGGCGCCATCGCAGACAATCACCAGTAAGAAATTAGTCCTGCTGAATTCCGCCCTGGGTCTTCTTTTCTGCTTTATCCTGCTTCAGTTTTTTCGTATCCAATGCCTTTTGCAGCCAGCCGTCGGCCTCCGCCACTTGGGCCTTGTAAGCTGCCGAGTCATCTGCCAAATCGGCGCGTTCACGAATCAACAGGTTCATGTAGGCCATGGCATCGTCGTTTTCGGGGTCGATCTCCAGAGACTTTTTTAAATTCCCCAGACCTTCTTCGACGCTGGAACCGAATTTAGCAGCCAGTTCAGCCTTGGCTTTCTTGTCCTTCAGCGGTCCCGGATCGTCCGGCTTCATACTTGCATTCAAGCGCGCCAACATCAGCGCTGGATAGAACTTCTTCTGCGCGATGGCACCTAGACTGTAGTATCCGTCACGGCTTTTGGGATCTGCCGTCACTAACTTCGTGTACCAACCCGCAGCTTCGTCGAATTTGGCGGCTTTCTGGTCGCCGGGAAGCTGATCGGCTTCATTGTACGCCAGCGACGCCATGGAGGCCAGTGCAACGGTCTCCTTCGGATCTCTTTCCAATACCTTGTTGAACTCCTCGCGGGCCTGGGCCGCGAACTGCAAGTTCTCGGGTGAGGAAGCACCCGGAATCCACTGCATCATATAAGCGGTGGCCAAGTAAGTGCGGGCGTTAGGATTATCGGGATCCAGGTCAATCGCTTCCTTGAAGAAGCCAACGGCGTCGTTGTACTTCGCGTTCTTGTAGGCGGTGACGCCTTTATTCAGGTCGTCACGCGACTTCAGTTTGTTGCACCCAGTGCCAAGAATGGTTAGAGCACCGGCCAACACAGTGGCTGTAAGTAGAGTTGTATTCCGCATAAATCTGAGATCCTCTTACTGGCCCAATTCTGCTTTCGGCGTCATCAAACCGACCTTGTCAATCTGCGCGCCCTTGGCAATATCGATGGCATGCGCAACGGTTTGATAATCCAGATCCGGATCGCCCTTGACGAACACAACACGTTCGGCGCGGGTCTTGAAGACCTCCGTTAACCGGTTGCCGAGTTGGCTTTCCTCAATCGGATCCTGATTCAGCTTCATCGATTTATCTTTCTCGATGACGATCACCACGGTGCGATCCTGATTGGGCGGCGGCGGCGGCGCGTTGGGCGGCGGCGGCTGAGGCGCCAGGGCTTCCAGTCCATGCGGCGTCAGGGGCGTGATGACCATGAAAATGATCAACAGCACCAACAATACGTCAATTAAAGGGGTTACGTTGATATCCCGTTGCGGCCCACCGCTTCCACCTACTGCAAATGCCATGGCGATCTCCTTAAGATCCTAAAAATCTAATCTCCAAAACTAGTTTGCCGGCGCCGGCTTCTTTTTGTCCTGACCGATCTGCTCGGTGAGCAGCCCGATCTGATCCACGCCAGCCGCGCGCAGGCTATCCACAACTTCTTCCACCCGTTCGTACTTTGAACGCATGTCCGCTTTAATATAGACCGTCTTATCCAGCTTGTTGGTCTGCAGGTCACGAACCTTGCCCGGCAAATCATCCACCGTCAAGCGTTTGTTTCCAGGACTCAAAAAGACTTCCCCATTCCGGGTGATTGCAACCAGGATGGCATCTTCTTTGTCAGCATCCTTCATCGCGATCGGATTCTTGGTCTTCACCAAATCGACGTTTTGGCCCTTGGTGAGCATGGGCGTTATGACCATGAAGATGATCAGCAACACCAACATGACGTCAACCATCGGCGTGACGTTGATATCGGAAGTTACGCCGGGTGCTTTTTGCTTTTGCATTGAATCGCCTCCAGTTTCCTAACTCGTTCGCACAATCCAAAGCAGATCCGGATGCGCGCCGCAGCGGTTGCCGCAGCGCGCCATCTGGTTTCAACTCGGGAGAAAGAAACGACTACTTACCGGCGCCGGCCTTTTGGGTCCGCTTCAGGAAATAGTCCACCAATTCGGAACTGGAGTTACCCATTTCCACGTCAAAGGCTTCAATACGGCCGCTGAAGTAGTTGTAGGCCCAGACCGCCGGAATAGCCACAAACAAACCTACTGCCGTGGTAACCAGCGCTTCGGAAATACCACCGGCAACCGCGCCCAGACCAGTCGACTTTTCCGTCGAGATGCCCTTGAACGCGTTGATGATGCCGACGACGGTTCCCAACAATCCGACGAACGGCGCCGTCGAACCGATGGTGGCCAAGGTGGAAACGCCGCGCTTCAATTCGGCGTGCACGATGGCCTCTGCACGCTCCAGTGCGCGGTGCGAAGCGTCGATCACTTCACCCGATATATCCTGGCTTAACTGATGGGCCTTGAATTCCTGCAACCCTGCGACAACGACTTTCGCCAAGTGGCTCTTCGGGTAGCGGTCTGCGATCTTGATGGCTTCATCCAGCTTGCCTTCCCGCAATGCGCCCGCGACAGCAGGGGCGAACTGACGGGACTGGGTGCGCGCACCGGAGTAGGCAATGTAACGGTCAATCATGACGCCGATGGACCAGGCCGACATGACGAACAGAATCAGCACGATGATACGGGCTAACCAGCCCATCTGATTCCACATGGAGCGCGGGTCGAAACTCATCCCGGCGTCCTGTAGGAACATAAACGCCAAAAGCTGCAATTGTAAAAGCATGATAGTCTCCTGCGAGTTGAAATTTGAAAAGCGGGTGTTGTTGAGACACCCGCCTTGGTACTACTGGCTCAAAGTGAAATTTACGTCAATTTGAGTGATTACTTCTACCGGCTCCCCGTTCAGCAAAGTCGGTTTGTACACCCACTGCTTCACCGCATCGGTCGCCGAGGCAACAAGCATCGGGTGACCGCTGATCATTTGAAGATTTTGAATCGTACCATCCTTGCCGATGATGGCTTGGAAACGTACGGTTCCCTGCACACGCGCCGATTTCGCCAAAGCGGGATACACCGGCGTGATCTTTTTGATGAGGTTGGCTGCCTGGACGTTTCCACCCACGCGCAATGGCTCCTTGTTCACCGCGACCGCGGCTACGGGAGGAGGCGGGGGAGGCGGCGGCGGGGGCGCAACTCCGATGCCACCAATGTTGCCGGGAATTCCGCCCGGAATACCAGTGTTGATCGTCTGCGCGGCCGTTGGCAGGATTGCGTTCGGGTCCTCAACAATAATCTGAACGTTTTTCGGAATTTCACGCGGCGCCATCAGACGGCCGGCGTCAAACTGGCGGGGAGCCACTTTAATCACCTTTACCACGGCAGGCGGCGGAGGAGGCGGCGGTGGTGGCGGAGGAGGCGGCGCCGTCAACATGCTGGTCAACTGCGCTTGCGGCAGCACGTCCGTGTAAATCAAGGGAATCAGCACCAAAACGCCGGTGGCGATAAACTGGCCCGCGAAAGACAGCAGCACGGTCCAGCTTTTGTTCGTCTTACCCTCACCGTCAACGAATGTTTGATTGAACATCTCGTTCAGTTCCTTTCCGAATTCGTTTCGCTACCTAAACCTGAGAACCGCAACCACAGCATTGCACCTACCGAACCGCTTTGCGGGGCGCCGCGGCCCGGGAGCCAGTCACGGGCACGTCCTTCACTACCACAGGAACCGGCGGCACCTTGGCTCCGCTACCTGAGTTCCCCCTGGAATCCAGGAAGTTCTGCCAGAATATCAAAATCGGGCTGGCCACAAATATTGACGAATACGTTCCCACCAAAATCCCAACCACTAGGGCGAAGGCGAAGTTATTCAGCACCTGTCCGCCGAATAAGAACAGTGACAGCGCCGTCAGCAAGGTGAGGCCGCTGGTCAGCACCGTCCGGCTGAGGGTCTGATTGACGCTTAAGTTGATCAGATCCGTAAAGGATTGCCGCCGCGTGATTTTCAGGTTTTCGCGGATGCGATCAAAAACCACGATGGTATCGTTCATCGAATAACCCACCAGCGTCAGCAGCGCCGCCACAACCGTCAGCGATATTTCCCGATTAAACAAAGAGAACAAGCCAATCGTGATGATGGTGTCGTGAAACACGGCAATCACGGCGGCCACACCGTAAATCCATTCAAACCGGATGGCGATATAAACCAGCATGCCCGCTAGCGCGTACAAAGTTGCGCGGATCGCCTGGCCTTGCAAGTCTTTTCCTACCTTCGGACCAACGACCTCGGCCGAGAGCACAGTGAACGGGCCCAGAGCGCATTGCTGTTTCAACGCGGAAATGATTTGCGGCGTCACCCCCGCCACACCAGACACCTCGTCCACCGATTTCAGCAAGCCACCCTTGGAAGCCCGATACGCCTCCACGCCCTTTACGACGTTTTGCAAATCCTGCTCGGAGAGTGTCACGCCCGCAGTGAGCAACGGCTCACGCAGCTTGTCGGCCAACTGTTCAGCAGAAGAGTTATTCAGATCCAGCTTCCCATCTTGGACCCCGAACGTGCTTCGCAAAGTATCTTCGATAATTTGCCGATTCGCGTTTAAGGCCTTCTCATCCCTTATTTCGGTACCGATCAAAACTTCCTGGCTTCCGGTCACCTGTTGGACCGAAATCTCACCCTGAATTTTGCTCTCCAGCGCCGCACGGATCTTCTGTACCGGCGGCTCCTGGTTGAACCGGACATACAGCAGCGCGCCACCTTTGAAATCGATCCCATACTTGGGACCGCCCTTCATCAGCAGGCTGCCTAGCCCCAAAACTGTCAGTACCAGGGAAGCCCCGATGAACGGCCACTTCTTGCCCAGAAAGTCGAAATTTGTACTCTTAAATAATTCCATTCGAACGTTTATACCAAGCGTCTAAACGGGGCTGGTCTCTACAGACACCACCCGCGCCCAGAAAGTTCCCAAAATCTGCAGCCGATTGTTGTGGTTTTTAAAAATACCACAAAACACGGCTGGTTCAAACAAGATACCGGAAAATGTTTCAACAGGCAGGCAACAACTAGATGCTGACCGCCAAATCTTTCTTCTGTCCGCCCAGCTCCCAATCAAAAATGGTTTTGGAAACAAAAACGGCTGTAAATATGTTTGCGATCAAACCGATAACCAGGGTGACCGCGAACCCCTTCACGGGGCCAGTTCCGAATAAGAACAGAAACGCACAGGAGACCACGGTGGTAACATGGGTATCCACAATGGTCAAAAAAGCTTTGCTGAACCCAGCGTCCACGGCTGGAATGGGAGCCTTCCCCGCCCTCAACTCTTCCCGAATACGCTCAAAAATAAGCACGTTGGAATCCACCGCCATACCAATGGTCAAGATTACGCCGGCGATTCCCGGCAGCGTCAGCACTGCATTAAAGTAGCTGAGCGCCGCAATCAAAATAATCGCATTCAGAACCAGCGCAAGTGTCGCATTCACTCCAGCCTTCTTGTAATAGACCAGCATGACTAGGACTACTGCGATTACGCCAGCAATGCCGGCATACAACCCTGCCTTGATCGAATCGGCCCCTAGCGATGGGCCCACGGTTCGTTCTTCCAAGTATTCGACACTTGCCGGCAGGGAACCCGCGCGCAGGTTGAGCGCCAAATCCGCTGCGTCTTCGCGAGTGCCCGCCCCAGTGATGCGTCCCGTATCGCTAATTTTTGACTGAATTGTAGGCGCGCTCAAAACGTTCTTGTCCAGCACGATCGCCATTCGTTTGCCAATATTGGCACCGGTGTAGCGTTCAAACCGTTTGGCCGCTTCCTGGGAAAGCACAAAGTTGGTTTGCCAGTTTCCGGCCGTCTGGTCGGGCGATGCACTGGCGTCCTTTAGGTCGCGCCCCGTTACCACCGGCGTACGCGCCAGAAGGTACGTTTCAGCCGGGGCTCCGGCATGTGCCGGGCTCACCAGCACCTGGCTGTTCAACGGAAGCATGCCGCCTTTGCTGCTGAGCGCTTCGTCCCTTGAAGCATAAGGCCCGCCCACCACTTCATAGAGTTCCAGCATGGCCGCTGTTTTCAGAATCTGTTTGATGCGGGCCGGATCGTCCACGCCGGGCAACTGCACCAGCAGTTCCGCATCGGTTGCGCTACCGCCGCGCTGTTGTACGCTCGACTCAGCCAGACCGAGCGCGTTCACCTTCTTTTCGATAGTGTTCATGCTCTGAGTCAGGGTGTCCTGCCGCAGTTTCAGCGCCTCGGTGGCCTTCATCGTCAACCGATAGTCGGTGGGGTTCACCGTCGCCACGTTCCATACGCCGCCGTAGTTGTCGTTGACGATGGTCCTGAAATCGCCCGCCCGGGTCGCGGGTATGCCCTTGACTGAGACCTCTATGGTATCCGCTGTTTGTAAGGTGGAGGGTTCATTGCGGCTCATCTCCGTGTAGGTGACGCCCTTGGCCCCCAACTGATCGCGCAAACGTTGAATGACGGTGTCGGCTTCGGCTTTGAACGCATCTTGGATCTGTACTTGCAGCACTAATTGACTGCCGCCTTTTAAATCCAGACCCAGATGGATATTGTTCTGCCAGTTCTGAACCAACTGTTCCTTGGACGTGGGCAGGCCGATGATGCCGTAGACGCAGACAAGAATGATGGCGAGGATGGCCAGCATTCTAATTTTTAAAGAGGATGTCATGATGTAAATTTCTGGTGTAAATTTCTGAAAACTTATTTCTTGTCGTCTTTCTTGTCGTCGCCCGCCACTGCAGCGGCTTTCATTTCCGTAACCAGCCCGCTGACTGCGCTGCGTGCCACTTGCAATTTCAGGTTGTCAGGCTTCACGCGCAGCACCATACTATCGCCGCTGATGCTGACGATGGTCCCGATGATGCCGCCCGTGGTGACCACTTCATTGCCGCTTTGCAAATTTTGCAGCATCGCAGCCTGCTGCTTCTTCTGCTTCTGCATGGGCATGAACACCAGAACGTAAAAAATGCCCACGATCAGAACCAGCGAAAGAGGCTGGATGATCCCGTTCAAGGATTGTTGCTGCAGAATCAGGCCAAACAATTGCATCATTTTTCGTTTTACGCTTCGTTTAAGCCGCCGAACTAGACCATCGGCACTGAATCGAGCGCGGCCACATTCTGGCGCACCTCTCGTATCAGCTCGGGTAGCTTCCCGATTAGTATAGACTGCCTGATCCGCCGCATGATGTCAAGGTAATGCGTCAGGTTGTGCAAGGTGGCCAGTACTGAGAAGGTAATCTCTTTTGCCTGGTACAAATGCCGCAAGTAGGCCCGCGAAAAATTCTTGCAGGTGTAACACCGACAGGTTTCGTCCACCGGTCCGGGGTCGGCTTTGAAGCGCGCCTGCTTGATTAACATACGCCCGGATGACGTAAACAAACATCCGTTGCGCGCATTGCGTGAAGGTAGGACGCAATCCATCATGTCCACGCCGCAGGCCACGTACTCCGGCAGCTCTTCCGGCATACCCACCCCCATCACATAGCGCGGACGGTCTTTCGGCAACAGAGGCGCCACCGTGTGCGCCATCTCCAGACTCAGCGGCCGCGGTTCACCCACAGAAAGACCACCAATCGCATAGCCGCGGGCGTTTATTTCGAGCAATTGATCGACACATTCGCGGCGTAAGTCCGCATACATGGAACCTTGCACGATAGGAAATAGCGCCCGCTGGCCGTCGTCGTATTGTTTGAAATGCTCAAATGCAGAACGGGCCCATCTCACCGTTCGTGCCGTAGACAAACGCGCGGATTCATGCGTTGCCGGATATTCCAGGCACTCATCCAGCACCATCATCACGTCGCTGCCCAGCGCGATCTGAACATCGACCGTGGACTCCGGTGTAAACATATGAGCATCGCCATTCAAGTGCGAATGAAACAGTACGCCTTCTTCGGTGACCTTGCGCAGCGAGTTCAAGCTGAAGACCTGAAAGCCGCCGGAGTCCGTCAAAATCGCGCGCGGCCAGTTCATGAATTTGTGCAGCCCACCTAAAGTGCGAATGATCTCGTGACCAGGACGAAGGTAGAGATGATAAGTGTTGCTGAGAATGATCTTGGCGTCCAGATCATTGATTAGGTCGCGAGGCAGAATACCTTTGACAGCGGCCTGCGTCCCCACTGGCATAAATACGGGAGTCTCAATATCGCCGTGAGCGGTGTGCAAAATCCCGGCCCGAGCGCCCGTCTCCGGGCAAGTAGCCTGTAGTTCAAAATGAAACACTAGGGACTATTGTAAGGGGTGAGCGCCGAGGACAGCTGGCAATGGATGCAGCTTTCGGTCTTTCAGAACATCGATCGCAAAATTTCGGTAATCAGGACCACGAAAACCGGCATCGTCATTCGGCCGACCGGTCCAGCTTCCGTTCTGTCCCTTCCAAAGAACCCACACACCTTTGATTGAGATTCTTTTAGGTTCCGAACGCTGGAACACCTCTGTTAAGAAAAATCGATAATTGCAGTGTTCCTCACATCTCCAGGCATAGACGTACTTAATCGCTTCGCCCACTTTTGCCGGTCCCCACAAAACCTCGTCTGGCACAATCTTTCCGGAATAGCGCCATCCCCAAAGGAACGGCGAGTCGCTGGCGGACACCAGTTTCCCGACGACCACCAAGTCCGCCGTTCGAAGGGCATAAGACCGCTCCTCCGCCAGCACTGGAGCACAAAGCAAAACGGAACTAAAGAAAAATGCCTTCGCAATCACTGTTCACATT
Organism: Terriglobia bacterium; assembly: GCA_025350105.1. GTDB lineage: Bacteria > Acidobacteriota > Terriglobia > Bryobacterales > Bryobacteraceae > Palsa-187. Next base: position 34,041 of record JANXYJ010000176.1, read on the forward strand.
CTACGGCCGGTGTCGTCTTTCGCAAGGACCGAAAACAAAAGCGCCCTGCGCGCCGAAAGACGCAGGGAACTCTTTGTTGACCTAAATCTTAGCGGTGACCGAAGCGTCCGAACCGTCCGCCATAATACCCGCCGAAGCCGATCCCAATCGAGGGTCCGTAGAAGTACGGATTGTATCCATACGGATAACCCCACGGACCATACACTCCGCCATAGTAGGGCCGCGCGACCGGCCGCGCGGCCAACCGCTGTTGATCCTGCGGCTGATCATAATCATACGGACCAACCATGCGGAAAGCCTGCGGCGCACGAGCGGTAGAAAAACTCACCGGCGCGTCTACGCGAAACGTCAACACCATTTCCGGATAAATCACCGACGGATGACCGCGGGTCAATAACACGCCCAACACGCCCGCAGCTGCTCCCGCACCAGCGCCAATCCCCGCCCCACGTCCCCCATCAGCGGCAGCGCCAGCAATCGCACCAACGCCAGTCGTCGTGCCGATGGCACTGGCGTCACGTCCATTGGTGGTACCGGCTGTGCGAGTCACCATCACCGAGCGTACAGGAACCTGTTGCCCGTCAATCAAACTCAGGTTGGTGAGCTCCACACCTAACCGTGCCACGCCCTTCACGCGTCCACCCTTATCCACTTCCGATACGCGTCCGGCAATGGTCTGGCCGCGATCCGCCACCACAAAGCCATCGACAACAATGGGCTTCACCAAGGTAGCCGTGAAGGCATCGCCTTGTTGGCTATGGTCACTCGATAAAGCCTGGTTTACGCGGACGGTGAAAAATGTTCCCGGCTGAATCGTCAGCTGAGCCGGAACCGGAGGCGGAATATATTGAGGAGGAGCGCCAGCCGGGGGCCCCTGCTGTCCGAAATAGGGCTGATTGCCCTGCGGGGTATTTGCCGGCGGATTTGGCGCCTGCGCCATGCGTCGCCAACCACCAGGAGTATTGGTTTGGGTGGCGGCCTGCCCGCCGTTCGGGCCGGCGGCGTCACCGTTCGGATAAGCCGGCTGCGGAATCGGCTCGGCCTGGTCCAGTACCACTTGGTTTTGGTCTTGCGCAAACAGCGTGCCCGTACTCAAAAGCAATCCGGTTGTCATCGCGGCCACAAATAGCTTCCGAAGCAGAATTGCTCTGGCGGAATTTGTCGTCATCATTGGGTTTTCGTTACCTCTCACGCCTTAAGATGCATGTGATGTGCCAAAGGTTCCCATCTGCACGGATTGATTCAAACAATTGAAAGTATAGCCACATAGAAACCATTAACGGGGGGGTAGCGGGTGCAAAAGCACCGCGCCGGTGGTTTTCAACCGGCCTGCGGAAGCCAGGCGTTTTTGCTAAACTTGTTAAAGATACAGCCGAAGAGTAACCGGAGATGCTTGGGTGGCGTTGTTCAAGTCAGTACTAATTTTGATTCCGTACGGTTCTGCATCTCAGTAGATTGCTTCCTCGTTGAAGGGCCTGTTTTTAAAACCGATAGGCCGTAACAAAATACTTCAATCTGGAGGCCGTGTGCCTGCAAACTCGATGCATAAAAAAGCTTCGCAAAGAATAGAATTCCTGGACTGGATGCGCGGTTGCGCCGCCGTCGTCATGCTGCAAGGGCATACGTTTGATGCCTTTGCCAAGCCTGAAATCCGCAACGGCAGTTGGTTCATCCTGTCGCAATTCATCGGTGGGGAAACCGCAGCTATCTTCCTCCTGCTAACCGGGGCTACCTTTGGCATGGGTATGAACCGCCGCGAACACTTGCCGGCCGGTCAACGCGTGATCACGGCACTTAAGCGCGCGCGCTATCTCTTCTTACTGGGTCTTCTCTTTCGCCTGCAAGGCTGGATTTTTGCCTGGGGCAAGAGTCCGGTTTCCGATCTCTTCCGCGTCGACATCCTGAACGCCATGGGGGCAACGGCCGCACTGGTTGCGATACTGGCCTTCTGGAATGGCATGAACCGTGTACGCGGAGGCATTATCGCGGGCGTGTTGATTGCCGTCGTCTCCCCCCTGATGTCTGCGATGAACCTGAACTGGCTGGCCGCCCCGGCGCGCGCCTATTTGGTTCCGGCAGCGGAGGGCTTCCCCATTTTTCCCTGGGGCGCATACTTGGCGTTCGGCGTGGCACTAGGAAGCATGATTCCCTTGGTGGAACGCGGCGCGTGGAATCGCATCATGCAATGGTCGGCTCTCATCGGCCTCGGCTTGATTATGGGCGGCCGCTATTTTGCCGATCTGCCGTATTCGCTCTACACCACAGCTGACTTTTGGCTGAATAGCCCGGCACTGGTGGCCTGCAAAATGGGGGTGGCATTTCTGGTCGGCTCCTTCGCCTACATTTGGATGGAGTACCTGAACACCGGCTGGAGCTTTGTCCGGCAATTGGGGACCACCTCGTTGATTGTCTACTGGGTCCACGTGGATCTGGAATACGGCCCTTGGTTCGGACCATACCGTCAAAAATTTGGAGTGATCGGCTGCCTGCTGGTGGCCCTGCTGATGATTCCGCTCATGATTGGCATTAGCGTAGCCTTCACCCGCATCCGGGCTCACTACAAGCGCACGCCGGTTCCGGTTCCAACCCAGATGCCTGCGGCCGAAACCGCAGAAATCATAGAACTCAAGCGCATTCGCGCGTAAGCATTACTGCCAAGTCAGACTGACGATCTTGATCTGATCACCATGAACTTCGCCGGTGAATGCAATCTCCAAGTCGTCTTCCTTATTCGTCGTCCGGATCAGCGCCAGCGCTTTCGCGTTCCCGGCCGGATCAAATTTCAGAAAGCGATTGTCATGCGTCACGATGCCATAACCGCTGCGTTGGCATTCAGGCATAAGCGCGCACTTCCTGGTGTGGGTATAGGCCCATAAAATTCCACCTTCGATATGTGTATTGCTGCCGCCTACCACACGGGTCAATGCATCGCCTGAGCATTTGTCATCGATCAGCACTCCCTGGAGTCTGTTCTCCGTGCTTTTTGTCTGCGCAATCATTATGAAGCCGCTTACCAAACCCAGCACACCCAACCTCGTCAATACCCGAGAAACCTGCACCGCCTTATCTCCTTTCCAGATTGCGTTTCGGTCGTGGAACGCACCCAGGCAGGTTGTGATTGCCCAGCACGCTCCTATTGTTTGAGATAACATGAATTTCCTGTTGGTTCAAGCCGGATCTTCCAAAGATTCTCCAGCTGATTTATACTTGGGGAAAAGTAATCTATGCGCTCACTTACTCTTGCGACATTTTTGACTATCGGTTCCGGTTTGGCGTATGCGCAATCTGAGAGCGGCGCCATCACGGGCACCGTTGTCGACCCCTTCTCTCATCCCTTCGCCAACGCTACCGTGCAAGCCAGGAACACGGCCAACGCCACTGCTTACAAAGGAGCAAGCAAGACCTCGGGTGAGTACACCATCACCGGTTTGCCTGCTGGAACCTACGATGTTTCCACCGCCATTCCCGCCGTCAAATTCTGGGAAAAGAAGGGCCTAGTGGTAGAAGCCGGCAAAACGCTAAGCGTCAAGATTCAGCTGGAAGAAAGCACCCAGCTGAGTACGCTTGGGGAGGATCCGTTAGGCGCCATCGCCGATCAAAAGCGTCACGCGCCGCCCGCTGGCCCTGCGCCGCGCACGATCGACGGCAAGCCTGATCTCTCCGGCGTTTGGTGGCGCTTTAACGACGTCGACCCCGGCAAACCGGAATGGCTTCCGTCCGCCGATGCAGAGGCCAAACGCCGCTTGGCGATGAACTCCAAAGAGAGTCCACAAGCCTACTGCCTGCCTTCGCCCGTAACCCGTTGGGGACCGCTGTTTCAGTTCGCACAATCCAGGAACGCCGTGGTGGTGATCAACGACGATGAGAGCCCCGGCTTTCACCAATTCCGTCTGGATCGGGCCCAGCATCCCAGCGAATTAGACACCGATCTCTGGTACGGCGATAACATCGCCCATTGGGACGGCGATACATTAGTGGTAGACCGGGTTGGCTTCCATGAACGCGTCTGGCTGGACCAGGCCGCGCATCCACACTCGGACAAACTTCACGTGATAGAGCGCTACCGGCGTCCTGATCTGGGCCACATGGAACAGGAAGTTACGGTGGAGGACCCTGGCGTATTGGCGAAGCCGTGGGTGATCAAGCGCGTGTCGGAGCTCGCCGCCAACGAATCCATCCGCGAATTCATTTGCGCCGAAAACAATCGGGATGTCGTTCATATGGTGGGCAAGTAGGTCTCAACCCAAGTAGGTCCCAATCAGGGTTTGCGGCCGGGGAATTAGGGGCCGCACGGATCGAGTAGGTGAGCGAGGCACGTCGTGATCCGCGGGGGTGATCCGCGTCGTGATCCGGTAACCTGCCCGGGTGCAAATCCGTCATTTGATGCATGAAAGTTTCAGTGCAACTGCCCGCCACGTTAGGATGAGCTGAGGGATTTGTTCTTTTCTCTTCCATCAAGGCAATCATTTAGTTAAATCCCTCGGTTAAGATCAGACAGGCAGATGAGGACAGGCGTAAACTTTGATTCGCAAACTGGTCGATTTTTCTCTCCAAAACCGTTTTCTTGTGCTGGCGGTAGCACTGCTCTTGTTCGTGTGGGGCATCATTTCCTTTCGCAGCCTCCCCGTGGAAGCATATCCAGATGTGGCGAACAATTACGTTCAGGTGATCACGCAGTGGCCGGGGATCTCCGCCGAACAGGTGGAGCAACAGGTGACGGTGCCGCTGGAAATTGTGATGAACGGCATTCCGCATCTGGAACATTTGCGCTCGGTTTCGTTGTTTGGGCTGTCGAGCGTGATGCTGATTTTCGACGACAACTCGGAGAATGATTGGAATCGCGTTAAGGTGCTGGAACGCCTGACGCAGGCAAATCTCCCCGCTGGCTTGCAACCGCAAATGGGTGCCGACTTCAGCCCGGTGGGCCAGATCTATTTCTTCACTTTGCGCAGCACCAATCCGCAATATGACGTGATGGAACTGAAATCACTGGAAGACTTTACCATCGAAAAGGCGTTCAAGTCAGTTCCCAATGTCGTGGATGTTGCCAGCTTTGGCGGTTCAACCCGCGAGTATCAGGTGCGAGTGGATCCGGAGAAGCTGATTGCCTACGGTCTGAGCATTGCACAGGTGGAGCAGCAACTTACCAACAACAACAACAACGGCGGCGGGAGCTTCATTGAGGCCGGGCTGCAACAGATCAATGTGCGGGCGGTGGCGCAGGTGAGGGCCGTCAACGACATCGAGAATACTGTCGTTTCGACCAAGAACGGGACTCCCATCCGAATTAAGGACATTGCCACCGTACAGCAGGGATCGAGAATCCGGCTAGGCCAGTTTGCGCGGGCGATCCACCGGTCTGACGGCAAGATTCTGGATAACGACGACGTGGTAGCGGGCGTAGTGCTCTTGCGCAAAGGCGCCGACGGCGATTCGACGCTGGAAGCCATTCACGCCAAAGTGGACGAGTTGAACGAGCACATCCTGCCGCCGGGCGTGAAGATCGTACCGTTCCTGGATCGCAGCAACCTGCTGAAGCTGACCACTGGCACGGTGATGCACAACCTGATTGAGGGCATCATTTTAGTTTCGGTGATTCTGTTTGTGTTTCTGGGCAACATCCGTGGGGCGCTAATCGTGACGCTGACCATTCCTTTCTCCCTGTTATTCGCCTCCATTTGTTTAGACCTGAAGCACATTCCGGCGAACTTGCTGTCGCTGGGCGCGCTGGATTTCGGCATGATCGTGGAAGGCGCGGTGGTGATGATCGAAAACATTGTGCGGATTCTGTCGCATCCGGAATCGCACAAGGAAATGACGGTATCGCAGAAAATCAGCACGGCGTCCCACGAAGTACAAAGGCCCGTGTTTTATTCCATCGCGATCATCATCGTGGCGTACTTGCCTATCTTCACCTTGCAGGCCGTGGAAGGGCGGTTGTTCAAGCCGATGGCCTGGACCGTGGCGTTTGCACTGCTGGGAGCGCTGCTTTTTTCGATGTTTGTGGGTCCGGTGCTGGCGAGCGTGGTTTACCCCAAAGGTACGAAAGAATGGCACAACCCGCTGATGGGTTGGTTGACGCAAGGGTATCGCTGGCTTTTGGGGTTCGCCATTGAGTGGCGCTGGGTGACGCTGATACTTGCGGTAGGCACTTTGTTCGGCGCGTATCTGGTTAGCCGGACGATTGGCTCGGAATTTCTTCCGCACTTGGATGAAGGCGCGGTGTGGGTGCGCGGGACTCTGGCGCCCAGCACCGGACCTACCGAAGGCATTCGTCTAGCCAATCAGGCGCGGGTGATTCTGGCCGCGTTCCCGGAAGTTACCTTTGCGAGTAGTCAAGTAGGACGTCCCGATGACGGTGTGGACACCACGGGTTTTTTCAACACGGAATACTTCGTGGATCTGAAACCAAAAGAACAGTGGCGGCCTGTGTTTCATCAAGACAAAGACGAGTTGATTGCTGCGATGAGCCGAGAGTTGGAAAAATTGCCCGGTGTTCTGTGGAATTTTTCTCAGCCTATCTCTGACAACATGGAGGAAGCGGTGAGCGGCGTCAAGGGCGAGTTGGCGATCAAGATTTACGGCGATGACTTAAAGACGCTGGAGACCAAGGGCGATGAAATCGTCGGCGTGATGCGGACCGTTCCCGGTATTGAAGACCTGGGACTGTTTCGTGTGCTGGGTCAACCCAACTTGAATCTGATGGTGGACCGCAATTTGGCGGCGCGCTATCAAATTAACGCTTCTGATATACAGGACGCTGTACAGACCGCGGTGGGCGGCACTGCGCTGACGCAAGTCCTGCAGGGCGAACAGAAGTACGACCTAACTTTGCGCTACCTGCCGCAGTACCGCAACACCAAGGAAGCAATTGAGAATATCCGCCTGCTTTCGCCATCGGGTGAGCGCGTGTCACTGGCCCAACTTGCCAAGGTGAAAGTGGAGGACGGGGCGTCGGAAGTCTATCGCGAAGGTAGCCAGCGCTATGTAGCGATTAAATACGGCGTTCGCGGGCGGGATCTGGGAGGCGCGGTGGAAGAAGCCATCAAAAAGGTGAGTGAAAAAGTGAAACTGCCGGTGGGCTATCACATCGATTGGGCCGGCGAATACGAAAGCCAACAGCGAGCGCAAAAACGCCTTACCATCATCATCCCCCTGACGCTGCTGGTGATCTTCATGATCCTCTACACCATGTTTGGGTCCATGAAATGGGCCGGTCTGATTCTGCTGACGGTGGCGATGGCGCCGATTGGCGGCATTGCGGGGCTGTTTGCGACGCACACCAATTTCAGCGTGTCATCGGGGATTGGATTTCTGGCGCTCTTCGGCGTATCGGTGCAGACGGGCGTAATCATGGTGGAATACATTAACCAACTACGCTCCCGCGGGCATAGCATCCTGAATGCAGCCAAAGACGGAGCCGTGCAACGCTTCCGTCCCATCCTGATGACCATGCTTGTCGCGTCACTGGGCCTGGTGCCTGCGGCAACCTCGCATGGAATTGGGTCGGACTCGCAAAGGCCTTTTGCGATTGTGATCGTAGGCGGATTGATCGCCGTGCTATTCATGAGCATTTTCCTGTTGCCATGCCTGTACGTTTGGTTTGCGCGCGACCACGACAAGCTGCCGCAGGCCGATCTTGAATTTGCCGAATAGGCACGCGGAAACACGCTACAGTGGTCTTGAATGGTCAATTTATACGATCTGGATCCAGGCCCACAGTGTCCTGAGGTGATCCGCATGATTGTGGAGATTCCGAAGAACTCCGCCAATAAATACGAGTTCGACGGAAAGCTGGGTGTATTTCGTTTGGACCGGCCATTGTACTCGCCGCTGCACTATCCTGGCGATTACGGCTTTGTGCCGGGAACGCTGGCGGAGGACGGGGATCCACTGGACGTGTTGGTGCTGATGTCGGAGCCGAGTTTCACCGGGTGCCTGATCGAAGTACGGCCGCTCGGCTACCTTGAAATGGTGGATGGCGATGAACGCGACCAGAAGGTTTTGGCTGTGCCCAAAAGCAGCCCACGCTATCAGGAAATCCACGGCATCGATCAGGTATGGCCGCACATGCGCCGGGAGATCGAGCACTTTTTCACCATCTACAAGGAACTGGAAGGCAAGCAAACGCACATGGAAGGCTGGTGTGGGCCAATTGAGGCGCGGAAGTTGATCATGGACACGCGCATGGCTTATTTGATGACAAAGGCGCAGACGAAGTCGAGGGAGGAGGCGGGGGAACCGGGTGGCCCGGGTAACAGCAACACGGAGGCGGCCAATGGTCCCAAGACGGGGGCGAAAAAGACCACGAAGAAACAACGCAAATCCTAGGCGGGTTGCGGGAACGGGCGCGGGAATGTTGTTCGGGACATGAAAAGGCGAGATAATCTGCACGTGAAACTACTGGGGCGCTTGCTTGTTGCCGTCGGCTGCTTTGCCGGTTCGCTGGTGTTTGGGCATGACGTCATCACTACCAAGATCACCTTTAACCGTGAAATTTTGCGAATCATCTATCCGCGGTGCGCATCCTGCCATCGTCCGGGAGGGTCTGCTTTCTCACTTTTGACGTATTCTGAAGCGCGGCCCTGGGCGAAGGCGATACAGGAAGAAGTACTGGAACGCCGCATGCCGCCCTGGGGCGCGGTAAAGGGGTTTGGCGATTTCCGTGATGAACAGGCATTGACTCCGGAACAGATTGAAGTGATTGCGGATTGGGTGGAGGGCGGCGCGCCGGAAGGTGAGGAGAAGGATTTACCGCCGGCCCCCAAGGGTGAACCCACGGTGCGAACGCCATCCAGCGGAACGGAGACGACCGTCAGCGGAAACTTTCGCTTGGCAACTCCGCTGAAACTGGGAGGGTTACTGCCGCGGAAAGTGCCTGCGGGACTGTCTTTTCAGGTTACCGCTGAACTGCCCGATGGGAGTTTGATTCCGTTGCTGTGGATGCAACCATTCCAGCCAGCCTATAGCCATGCGTTCTACTTTCGTGAGCCTTGGGAACTGCCAGGGGGAACCATGATTCGGGGCGTGCCAGAGACGGCACAAGTCACCCTGTTACCGGTTCAGAAAATTCCCGCAAAACCGTTGGCCACCCGATAACCTTTGCCGGGCTAAGCCCGTCCTATTCATAAGGATCCCCTGCCAATAGGGGGTAGTTGGGCTTTATTTGATCGTGTAAGATGATAATTTACAAGTCCTCTATACCGTTGGGCTTGCTACGCGTGCCGCTGAGGGCGAACCACAAATGAATTTAACTGCCGTTTTTATCCACCGACCGGTGATGACGTCTTTGTTGATGATCGGAATTCTGATCTTTGGCGTCGTGGGCTATTTGTCCCTGCCGGTGAGCGATCTGCCGAACATCGATTTTCCAACGGTGCAGGTACAGGCGAATCTGCCGGGTGCCAGTCCGGAAACAATTTCGGCATCCGTGGCGGCACCCTTGGAACGGCAGTTTTCTACGATTGCGGGTCTCGATTCGATGAGTTCGTCCAGCCAGCGCGGCAACACCAACATCACCCTGCAATTTTCCTTGGACCGGGATATCGACTCAGCTGCGGCGGATGTGCAGAACGCTATTTCCGCGGTGGCGCGCAAGCTGCCTCCCGGCATGCCCAATCCGCCCGCGATGCAAAAGGTGAACCCCGCGGATCAGCCGATCATCATGTTGTCGATGAACTCAACCACTTTGTCGCCATCGGCAGTGGATGAGTATGCAGAAACCGTGATCGGGCCGCAGATTTCAACCATCAGTGGAGTATCCCAAGTTTCTTTCCAAGGGCAAGCCAAGTACGCCGTTCGCGTGCAATTGGACCCCAATAAGTTGATGACCCGCGCCATCGGCTTGGACGACGTCCAAAGCGCTGTCGATCGCCACAATGCCAATTTGCCAACCGGCACCTTATGGGGTGCCAACCAGGCTTTTACCGTACAGGCCAACGGCCAACTGAACACGGCGCGGGAATACGAGCCGCTGATTGTCACCTACCGCAATGGATCGCCGGTGCGCTTGGGAGAACTGGGCAAGGTGGTGGATAGCATCGAGAACTTGCGCAGCGTTCATTGGTTCAACATGAAGCGGTCGATCATGTTGCAGGTGAACCGGCAGCCGGGGACGAATACGGTGGAGATTGTGGACCGCATCCTGAAAATGATGCCGGCCTTCAAGGCACAGCTTCCGCCGGCGGTGAATCTGGAAGTGATGATTGATCGCTCCGAGGCCATTCGCGATTCGGTGCAGGACGTGAAGTTTACTCTGCTGCTGGCGATGGGTCTGGTGATCCTGGTGATCTTCATCTTCCTGCGGAATCTGTCGGCAACGCTGATTCCCAGCCTGGCTTTGCCGCTCTCCATTTTCGGAACTTTCGCGATGATGCAGTTGTTTGGCTACACCATGGACAACTTGTCATTGATGGCGCTGACCTTGGCAGTGGGTTTCGTGGTGGACGATGCCATTGTGGTTCTGGAAAACATCGTACGCCACATGGAAATGGGCAAACCTGCATTTGAAGCAGCGCTGGAGGGCGGCAAAGAAATTGGCTTCACCGTTCTCTCGATGACGCTATCGCTAGCGGCGGTGTTCATTCCCGTGATGTTTATGAGCGGCATCATTGGACGGCTGTTCCACGAATTCGCAGTGGTGATTATGTCGGCCATCGCGATTTCCGGTTTGGTTTCATTGAGCTTAACGCCGATGATGTGCAGCCGGTTCCTGCGGCCGCCCAGCCATCATCACAATTGGTTGTTCCGCATGACGGAAAAGATGTTCGACGCGTGGCGCGATGCCTACGGTTGGACCTTGCGCGGCGTGGTGAAGCATCGCTTCATTACTTTGCTGGCGGCATTTGGCACACTGGCGGCTACCTATTACGTTTATAAGATGGTGCCTACCGGCTTCATTCCCAGCACCGATACTGGTTTTATCTCTGGCCAGTTTCAATTCGCTCAGGATGCCTCGTACGAGTCAATGGAAAAGACCGGCCGCGTGATGGCCCAGATCGTCGCGGACGACGCGAATGTAGCGGTGTCGGGCACCAACATTTTCGCCGGCGGCAACGGTGGGCGCATCATGTTGCGGCTGAAACCCAAGTTCTCAAGCGTATCCTGGTTAGCGTCCGCTGATGAGAAGGAGCGGCCGGAAGACTACCGCAAGCTATCGGCCGACGAAGTAATCAACGAGCTTCGCCCCAAGTTGAATCGTGTTCCGGGCGGAAGAATCTTTTTGACCAACCCTCCCTCCGTGCGCATTGGCGGATTTCAAAGCCGTAGCCAGTACGTCTTCACCTTGCAGGGTCAGGATTTGAAGGAACTCTACCGCACCTCGGCCAATTTTGAATTAGTGATGCGGCAGATCCCCGGATTGGTGGACGTGAACAGCGATTTGCAGGTAGCCAGCCCGCAGCTTACGTTGGACATCGATCGCGATCATGCCGCGGCCATGGGTGTGACGGCAAACCAAGTGGAGAATGCGCTATTCAGCGCCTATGGAACCAGGCAGGTTTCCAGTATCTTCACTCCCACCAACGACTATCAGGTGATTATGGAGTTGTTGCCGCAATACCAACGCGATCAGACCGCGCTGGGGATGTTGTACATACGCTCCTCCAGCGGCAAGCTGGTCCCACTGGATGCGGTGACCACATTACGGAACACAGTAGGACCGCTCACCGTGACCCACTACGGACAATCTCCGTCGGTTTCTTTCTCCTTCGATCTGGCGCCAGGGATTTCGCTCGGCGACGCGACGCAGCGAATTGAAGAAGCGGCGCGGCAGAACCTGCCGGGCACCATGCGTTACACCTTTCAGGGCACGGCGGCGGCGTTCCAATCCTCCTTCGCCGGTATGGGGATGCTGCTGGCCATGGCCATCCTGGTGATCTACATGGTGTTGGGCATTTTGTATGAAAGCTTCATTCACCCGCTGACCATTCTTTCAGGTTTGCCTTCAGCTGGTCTGGGTGCCCTGATTACACTGCTGATCTTTAAGGACGAACTGAACATTTTCTCGTTCGTCGGCATCATCATGCTGATTGGCATCGTGAAGAAGAACGCCATCATGATGATCGATTACGCGGTGGAGGCGCAGAAGAGCATGGGCCTTTCTCCAGCTGAAGCGATTACCGAAGCCTGCCTGGTACGGTTCCGTCCCATCATGATGACCACCATGGCTGCCCTGGTGGGAACCTTGCCGATTGCTTTGGGGCTTGGCGCAGGTGGTGAAGCGCGGCGGCCTCTGGGTTTGGCGGTCGTGGGTGGTCTGGTGGTATCGCAGTTGTTGACGCTCTACATCACACCGGTGATTTACATCTACATGGAACGGTTTACCCGAAGCGGAAGAAAGTCCACCAAACCTTTGGCCGTTTCGTCGTTACCGGAACCGCAGCCTGCGATGCAGTAAGCCGCGAACCACTCAGCGCGACGCACGACAGTGCTAGATGCAAATGACAAGGCCCGCCCCCAAGGGGACGGGCCTGTTGCTTTTCAGGCGGACTGAGGGAGTCTAAACGCTGATCACCGGGCAAGGGGAATTGCGGATGATGGCATGGGCATGGGTGCGCAGCCGGCCAAGCTTGCCTTGTATGGTTCCACGGCCAATGATCAATAAATCCGCACCGTGCTGGGTTGCTTCCTCTTTGATCACGTCGGGAACTGTTCCGGAGTTTATGCAAATTGGTACGTGAAGATCGGCCTCGCGCTCCATGCGTTCGATGGTCTGCCGCGCGTTGCTGCGAATCTGCTCTTCGAACTCCTGGTCCATCTGCCGTTCTGGCCATGCCTCCATACCGGGGACAGCGTGAACGATGCGTATTTTGACGGCGGTGCCGCTGGTGGCCAAATTCTTCGCCATTCGGCCGGCCCAGCGAATCACGCGCACGGCGTCCTCCGTGGTGTCCACCGCGCACATGATGTTGCGCAAGGCGAGATGTTGCTGGTCAGGAAGCTCGCCCGTGTGAGCGTCGGTCCAGACGGGGCAATGCGCATCGTGCAACACCTTGGAGGTAACCGAGCCCAACAACAGTTGCCGAAACACACCGTAGCCGTGCGTGGGCATCATGATCAGGTCCACGTTGTGCTCCTGCGCGTAGCGCGCAATTGTGTCGCCGGGATCGCCGATCAGGCTAACCCGTTCCACCGGGGTGGTCCCAAATTCGGTTCGAAATGTCCGGCCTAATTCCGACTGGGCTTGCAAACGGAGTTTCTCGATGTCGATCACGGGCGAACCGGCCAGCCCTCCGGCGTAGTGCGGATGGACGATGCTGAGCAGCGTGACGTTGGCGTTGTGCCGCTTAGCCATGTCGACAACAAAAGGCACAGCGGTGGACGAACGCTCCGAAAAGTCAATCGGAAACAGGATGTGTTTGATACTCATATTGGCCTCCACTGGTAATGACGATGCAATCGGCTTGCCGTGGCCAAGCGTGGTCCAGACCAGCTAAGTAATAGAGCTCATGGGATCCGTGCACAGGAATTTGCGCTTGGGCTGCGGGAAAACACGCAGCAGGCGCGTTGGGATTGGCCAAAAGATAGCACGTTCACTGAAGCAGTTTGCGATAAACTACAATTTCTGTTTTCGGCTTGTCAGTTATTCTTGTCGGTTATTCAATGAAGCAGGCAGCCCAAGGAGGCACCACAATGAAATGCCCAAATCGAGCACCCATCGCGCTGGCGGGTTTCCTCTTGGCGGCTGTACCGCTGCTGGCCCACAACGTAGCCGCCAAGGACGCCGAGTTCCTGAAGCAAAGCCAGGGCGCGCAGATCATTCCATTCATCTACCTGGGAGCCAAGCATATGGTCACCGGCTATGATCATTTGTTGTTTCTGTTCGGAGTGATCTTCTTTCTGTATCGCCTGCGGGATGTGGCTATTTATGTCACCTGCTTTGCGGTGGGGCACAGCATCACGCTGCTGACGGGCGTGCTGGGTGGGATGCACCTGAATCCGTATATCGTCGACGCCGTGATTGGGCTCTCGGTGGTCTATAAAGCGTTTGACAATCTGGATGGATTCCGCACGCTTTTCGGATTTCAGCCCAACACCAAAGTTGCGGTGCTGGCGTTTGGGCTGGTACATGGTTTTGGGTTGGCGACGAAGCTGCAAGATCTGCATCTCTCCGCGAACGGGCTGATCGGCAACATGCTGTCGTTCAACGTAGGCGTCGAGGTGGGACAGTTGCTGGCACTGTCGGTGATTCTATTGGCAATGACATGGTGGCGATCCACCGCCGATTTCACTAAACACGCGGTTGCGGCCAACGTGGTTGTGATGGGACTGGGATTCATTTTGATGGGCTATCAGATTGCGGGATATTACGCGGAGACGGCGACACCTGCCGCGGCATTGCTGCCTGCCGTGGCTTTGTTACGGAACGGGCGTTGAAAGGTGAAAGCATGAACGGAGAAACCATAAACGCGGTTCAAATGCCCGATCGGCAGGGTCTGTTGATGCGCGCGGGTCTGGCGTTGGTGGCAGCTGCGGTCATCTTGTTGTTGTTCGTGCTGCCCGCGGAGTTCAAAATTGATCCGACGCACTTCGGACGGCTGACCGGCTTGATTCGGTTGTCGCAGCCGGATAAACCGGCACTGAATACGACAGCAGCTCATAGTTACAACGGCGAGTTTCGCACCGACGAAGTGGAACTGACGCTGGTGCCCGGCGAGTCCTTCGAATATAAAGTAAAGATGAAACCGGACGCGGCGTTGGTCTATTCCTGGACGTCTTCGACACCCATCGAGTACGATTTTCACGGTGAAGCCGACAAAGATCCCGGCAACGCGGTGAGCTACAAGGCCGTAACGGCAGCGGTATCGCAAGGGTCCCTGATCGCACCGTTCCAAGGCATTCACGGCTGGTATTGGAACAACACGAACAAGGTGCGGGCAAATATCAAGTTGAAGATGGCAGGCCAGTATGAGCTGACGGTGGATTTTAGCGAGCCGAAGGAATGATCTTGAACGAGCAGTATTCGTTTCACGACGTGCGCTATTCCATTAGCCGAAAACTTAGCTACGACGTCGAGTTGTCCTTTAACGGCCTGCCACGCAAGGAATGCCTGGAGGCACGAACAACTCTGGTGCGATTGGATTTTCCCGTGGTGTTCGGCATCTTCGCAAAGGTGTGGTGGATGCGCGAAAATGTCTTGCAGGGTATCGTCAACTCTTCCGATCCTGGCGTGGTGGCATTACGGCAGGAATGGCAGCATCAACAGGCCCTGCCCAAAGCCGCGAAGGGAATACGGACGCAGGTTCTCGAAATTGAATTGACCACTGCCGTGTTTGCGTGGGTGGGCCAAGCCAGCCCGTTGTTCCATAGGCGGGGCGGCGCGGAACAGATTTACCTTCCTAATTTGGCTTCCGGCACTGGCCCTGACCGGAGTAGTCACGCGCGGCTGCGCCGTACCTACACACTACCTATTCAATAGGCGTTCATCGGTTTCCTCAGTGCGTCATGGCATGCACAATGTAATTCACGCCAATGCTCATGCCTAAGTTCGAGAACCTTTCTTCGTAGCGCGGATCATCGGCGAACGCCCATGAATCGCCAATGTCGGAGTTGAAAGCAATGGCTACCAGAATACGGCCGCTCTTGTCTGAGATCGCTCTCCACTGGGCGGGACAGTTTTGGCATTTTTCCATGAGACCGGTTTCCAGGATACGCGCGCCGGGTACTTGACTGCGATGGTTCAAGTCATAGACGGTATGAAAGATGGGCGCGTCGTTTGCCAGATCGTGCGCCAAATATTCCGGGAACACACGGTTCATGCTGGCCTCGAAGGTGCGCCATTGATTGGGACCCCAGAAGTCGTCCACCATGAAGAATCCGCCGCGCAAGATATACTCTCGGAGCTTTGCCGCTTGCGAATCCGTCAGGTCCCATTGGCCCACCTGCACGGCGTAAAGAAACGGCCAGTTGAAAACATCGTCGCCATCATCAAGATTGACGGGCTGCTCCACGCTTCGCGCATCGATTCGGCTTAGGCGGCGAACGGCACGTAGAAAGTGCCGGTCCGCGCGCGGATAGTCCTGCGTCCAAATCGATCGTCCTTCAAACCAACTGTTCGCGCTAAAGCCTCCGAAACCGAAACCGCCTTGCCCTTGAAAGGGCGGATACATCAGACGGGCGAACGCAAATTCCGCCGGTGTACGAAAATCAGGCGGCACTGGAAAGTCGTTGTACTCAATGCCTGGATATTCGCGGAAAGGCTGGGGGCCGGATGCATCTCCGTTTTGAGCGATTGGCGGATGTCCCGGTACTGCATGTTTGTGTTCAGTGGCGAACAGGGTGGCCGCAATCAGAAAGCCGGCCGTCACAAACACCACTACGCCTGCTTGAACCAAAACAGCTCTGCGCAAGGTGGGCACGATGTCGACATCAGCGTAACACGAGGCGCGGGTTCGCTCCTACGGCCAAAAGGTGACAAAATAGCAGGGGAAACTTATGCGCTTACTCCATTTAGTTCGGCTTCCGCTGGCATTGTCTGTTCCGTTGCAATTATTTGCAGGCGGAGGGTGTGAAGGGCTGGCGTCGTTGAAACTACCGCAGATGACGGTGGGGTCCGCGTCGATGATTGCGGCGGGCGCATTCGCGCCACCTTCACCAGCCGGCTCACAGCCTCGTGGTGCCGAAGCCTTCAGAAAATTACCAGCCTTTTGCCGGGTAGTGGCTTCGCTAACGCCGACGGCCGATTCGGATATCAAGATTGAAGTCTGGCTTCCGGCTGAAGGCTGGAACGGGAAATTGCAATCGGTGGGCAATGGGGCATGGGCGGGCGTGATCAGCTATCCGGCTTTGGCGAACGCGGTGACCGCAGGCTACGCAGGTGCCAGCACAGACACTGGCCACACCGGCAACAACCCGGATTTCATCTCGGGGCATCCGGAGAAACTGAATGATTTTGTGTACCGGGCTCCGCATGAGATGACCGTGGCAGCCAAGGGCATCGTCAACGCATTTTATGGAAATGCGCCGAAGTATTCGTATTGGAACGGCTGCTCCACGGGAGGGCGCCAGGCACTGACCGAAGCCCAACGCTATCCGAATGATTACGACGGAATCATCGCTGGCGCGCCCGCCGCTTACGTCACGCGTTTGCAGGGTATGCAAGTGTGGGCAGCGAAACAGGCGAATCGGAGCCCGAACAGCCTGATTCCGGAGTCGAAGTTTTCGCTGATTCACAATGCTGTGTTGGCCGCTTGTGATGGATTGGACGGCGTGAAGGACGGCGTACTGGAAGATCCCACCAAATGCAAATTCGACCCCGGCGTTTTGGCCTGCAAAGAAGGCGATGGGCCTGGATGTTTGAACGCGGAACAGGTGGAAACGGCACGCAATATGTACGCTGGGCCGGCCCTCAATGGTAAAAATGTCTTCCCGGGAATCGAACGCGGCAGCGAAATGGGCTTCAATATGATCGCGGGTAAACAAGTAATGTCTCTGGCCGCTGAAGTGTACAAATATGCCGCATTCAACGGCAATTGGGACATGAAGGACTTCAAACTGGAAGACATTCAGCGCTTCGAGAAAGAGAAAGGGCCTGCAGTCAATTCCGTCGATCCGAATCTCAGTCCGTTCTTTACCCACAACGGGAAGTTGATGATGTATCACGGTTGGAGTGACCCTGGCGTTCCGCCGATGGGCACCGTTGCGTACTTTAACGACGTCACCAAGACCGTTGGCGCGGCGAAAGCCAACGACGACATGCGGCTGTTTATGGTACCCGGCATGGGCCATTGCGCCGGCGGCGATGGCACCAGCACTTTCGACATGATCGAAGCCATGGAGCAATGGGTGGAGCAGGGCAAAGCCCCTCAATCCGTCGCCGCATCTCGCATGCGCGAAGGTAAAATCGATCGGACGCGTCCGTTGTGCGCCTATCCCCGTGTTGCCACATACAACGGCAGCGGCAGCACGGATGATGCGGCAAATTTTAGCTGCAAGTAAACATTCCAGAGGGCCCCTTATAATAGTGGCTTGGACCTCCTAAGCATCGGCCACGCCGCGCCACCGAAAGACATGTCCAAGAAGGACATGGAAAAAGCTCTGCTCAAAAAAGTGGGCGAGGCCGTGGCGCGCTTCAAAATGATTCGCGATGGCGACCGCGTTGCCGTCGCGCTTTCCGGCGGCAAAGACTCGCTCACGCTGATGGACGCGCTGATTCTTTTGCAAAGACGTGCGCCCATTCACTTTACTGTCTGCGCGTTTACCGTCGAACAAGGCAAATTTCTGCGGCCCTTCGAGCCTATGGCGCAGTACCTGAAATCCCGCAATGTCGACTGGTCCTATCACACCGATAATCCATCGCTGAAGCTGTTGGAAGATCAGCCTACACATGGGTGCGATCTGTGCAGCCGCTTTCGCCGGCGTGCGGTGTACCAAATCGCGAAGGGTCTGGGTGCCAATGTTATCGCCTTTGGACACACGGCCGACGATTTCTGCGAATCGTTTCTGCGCAATGCTCTGTTTAACGGGCGAGTGAGTTCCCTGCCCCCAACTACTTATTCCCGCGAACGGGATTTCCGTTTGATCCGGCCGCTGGTCTACGTCAACGAAGCCCTGACCTCGCGCTACGCGGAATCCATGGGCGCGCCGGTAATTCCGTGCGGCTGTTCGCAACGCACGGGAACGGTAAGAAAAGGCCTCCGCGACATCCTGGGCGACATGGAACACCAGTACCCCCACATCAAAGAAACCTTACTTTCTGCGATGGGAAAGATTGAGACCAGCCGCTTGCTGGATCCACGCTATTTGGATTTGGACGGCGAAACGATTGGTGAAACGACAGAAGCGGATGAGGGGAGTCCGTTTGCAATTGTGGAATAGCGCGTTCTAGAACCGATCGTTCTAGAACCGATCAAGGAAGGTTACGAAGATATTCGGAGATTTGCAGTAGGGCACTACATTGGGATCTTCGCTCGCGAACATTCCAACGCTGCGTTGCTGGAAGTACCATCACCATACCGGTTTCACTTCACGACTCCGTTCGCCGCGGTACGCTCATGTGCGTTATCCGGCAATCGGGCTATAAAAGTCGCCGTTTGAAACAGAAGACTAGCTCGACCTGTGAAGTGCCAATCTGTCACATTCTTCCGCGCCATAATCACGATCTGTCATCCCCCAACCCCGGCCCACCCCAGCTAAGTCCTAGCAAATAAGTCCTCAGAAAACACGCCGCGAGTGGCCCGCGCCGTGCAGTACTCAGGTCACCGTCATCTACGGAAAAACAAAACGCGGAACAACAAAACTATGAAACGATTTACCCCTACTTTTCTAACTTTAGTACTAGCGGTCTCCACTTTTGCGCAGAGCCCCGCGCGTAATCCGAGACTGTCGGACTCCTTTGCAAACTCCACCGGCGCGCTGGACGTGATTGTGAAGTACAAGTCCGACCCCAGCGACAGCTCGCAAGATCCACATCATCAACGGGTGACAGCCCGCGGCGGCAGCTACAAGGCCACGCACCACATTATCAACTCGGCCTCCTATCGTTTGAACGCCAGCCAGCTTGCGGATTTGGCGAACGACCCGGACGTGGAATTCGTCAGCCCGGATCGCCGCGTCAGCTCGCTGGCCTCGGTGTTAACGGATGGAGAAGGCCTCCCCGCTAGTGGCAGCTCTTCATCGTTCTCTAGTATGTCCAAGACCAGCAGTAGCTCTTCGTCTTCTTCGTCGTCGTCGTCCTCGAGCACTGCTCCCGTGATCGACTATTTTCGGGAGACTGTCCATTCCGATTCAGCAACCAGCGCTGGCTGGGATGGCACCGGTATCGGAGTGGCCATTATCGATAGCGGAATCGCGGTGAACAAGGACTTCAGAAAAGCGGTGGTTTATTCTCAAAGTTTCATACCGGGCGACAGCAGCACCGCGGATGCCTACGGTCATGGAACGCACGTGGCGGGGATCATCATCGGAACGGGATATAACTCCTGGTCCAAGGCGAAGTATCAGTTTGGCGGCTCCGCGCCGGGCGTCTCGCTCATCAACCTCCGCGTGCTGGATGCCAACGGCAACGGTAACGATAGTGGCGTGATCAGCGCCATTCAGCAGGCGATCGCGCTAAAAAATACTTACAACATCAAGGTGATCAATCTGTCGTTGGGCCGTCCGCCCGCCAGCAGTTACGTAAGTGACCCCCTATGCCAGGCCGTGGAAGCGGCTTGGAAGGCCGGCATCACAGTGGTGGTGGCCGCAGGCAACGAAGGGCGCAACAATAGCGCGGGCAACCTGGGCTATGGAACGGTTCTGGCTCCGGGCAATGATCCCTACGTGATCACCATAGGCGCCATGAAGTCCATGGGCACAACCTCACGCAATGACGATCTGATCGCCAGCTACAGTTCCAAGGGCCCGACGCTGATCGATCACGTGGTGAAGCCGGACTTGGTCTCGCCCGGCAATCTGGTGATTTCGATCGCTGTTCCGGGCTCCACTTTGGCGAACAGCTATCCGGCCAACGTGGTTCCCACCTCAGTCTACTCGTACACGGGAAGCTCAAATCCGCCGAACAGTTATATGCTTCTGAGCGGAACCAGCATGGCAACGCCGGTGGCCTCCGGGGCCGTGGCGTTGTTACTTGAGAAATTTCCAACGCTCACGCCCGATCAGGTGAAAGCCAAACTGATGAAGACGGCCTCAAAATCGTTTCCAACCTCCAGCGGCGTGACCGACCCGTCCACGGGAATCGTTTATACCAGCTATTACGACATCTTCACCGTAGGAGCGGGCTATCTGGATACCGGCGCCGCTCTTTCGAACTACGATAATGCGTCGGGCAGCGCGCTGTCGCCCACGGTCAGTTGGAACTCGTCAACCGGCACCGCGACACTCAACGTGACCGGCACCAACGTCATCTGGGGTACGAATGTGATCTGGGGCACCAACGTAATTTGGGGTACCAACGTGCTGCTCACCGGCAGCAACGTGATCTGGGGCACCAACGTGATCTGGGGTACGGCGACAACGGCCGGCTTGAACGTCATTTGGGGAACTACCGCAACGGCGGCTTCCAGTGTGATCTGGGGTACCAACGCTACCGCCGCGCAGTAACCCTCGGGCAGACGATTTCGGAGACTCCAAATGACGCTACCAAAGAAAGCCATCGCCCTCACCGGACTGATGACGCTTGGAGCCCTGGCGACTATTGCGTGGGCCGTTTCGGCCATGCAACACGCTGGCCAACCCATGCACGATTATCGTGCGCTGGCGCTATTCGTTCTGGCATTCATCAACGCCCGTCTAAAACTGAAGTTGCCAGGACTCACCGGCAATATGGCAGTGAATCTTCCCTTCCTGCTGATCGCTATCACCCAGCTAAGCTTATGGGAAGCTCTGCTGGTGGCCCTGCCAGCGTGTGCGCTGCAGTGTTTTCCGAAAACGGCAAGCGGCGGCTTGGGCAAGCCGAAACCGATTCAAATGCTGTTTAACCTAAGCACAACGGCGGTGGCCGTCGGCGGGGCACATCTGGCCGGTGGACGCTTCGTGATCCTGGCAACGGCGTGCTTCTTCCTGATCCAAACTGTTCCGGTGGCAGGGATCATCGCGATCACCGAAGGACGCGGGCTAGTGAAATTATGGTGCCAAATCGCAAACCTATCGTTCCCGTTCTATGTGTTGAGCGCGGGCATTGCTTCGCTGGTGGTTGGCTCCACGGAATCGCAGCTGGCTTGGCAACTGCCCATAATTGGTGTGCCAGTGCTGTATGCGGTCTATCGTTCTTACCAAACGTATTTCGGCGAGAATCGTCTGGCGCCGACGCGTTAACCGCTTGATCTTTCCTGACAGAAAGAGGGCGTTCGGCCGTATCCCGGCGCCCTAACCTTTCTTCTTAACGCAGCAGATCTTCCAGCTGCACACGAGCGTCCGTCTTTGCGTCGCGATATTTCACAATCACCGGCGTGTACAGCGAGATGCCCCACTCTTTCCCTTGTCCCTTGGTGATGGCGCGGGAACCGGCAACAACCACCGCGCCTGCGGGAATTACCAGAGGATCGTCATCCGTGGCCGTGAGAATTTCACCGCGCACCAAATCGTAAACCGGTGTCGAGCGCGTCAAGATCGTCCCGCTGCCCAACACGGCCCGTTCTTTGACAATGGTTCCTTCGTAGACGCCACAGTTGCCGCCAATCATCACGTGGTTTTCGATGATGACAGGCATAGCGCCAACCGGTTCCAACACGCCACCGATTTGCGCGGCGGCGGAGATGTGGCAGTGGCCGCCAATTTGCGCACAGCTACCGACCAGCGCGTGCGAATCGATCATTGTATTGTTATCCACGTACGCGCCTACATTGATGAACATGGGCGGGACGCAGACCACGCCGCGGCCCACATAGGAACCATCCCGAATGCTGGACCCGCCCGGCACTATGCGCACGCCATCAGCCAGCGACATCTGC
Source organism: Terriglobia bacterium (assembly GCA_025350105.1). Taxonomy (GTDB): domain Bacteria; phylum Acidobacteriota; class Terriglobia; order Bryobacterales; family Bryobacteraceae; genus Palsa-187. Next base: position 56,429 of record JANXYJ010000176.1, read on the forward strand.
TTTACGGGGAAAGTGGCCTTGTCGAAAAAGGGTTGCCGGGAGGGGCTGACCGACATATCCACCACCGCGCCCATGCGAATCCCCAGCAGGATACCCTTCTTTACCCAGGGAATCACACGCCAGCCGTTTTTGGCGAACGCGTCCGGCTGCGCGGCACGCACCTCACCCAGGTTCAATTTGTGTTTGAACTTGTGAAACAGCGCGAAGTGTTCTTCGGTGTAGTGGTCTGGTTTGTGGTCAAAAAGATGCTCGATCTCAGTCTGCATGTCATTATTTGGACGTTCTATGCGCGGCCTTATACGGCCACTGCCTGGCGCAGCAGTCCCACCTGCTTTAAAACGCCTTGAATTTTTGCTTGATTCTGTGGCGTAGGCGGGCACATCGGAAGGCGGAACACCGGTTCCAGTAGCCCCATCATCGCCATGGCGGCCTTCACCGGAATGGGGTTCGCTTCCACGAAATTCACTTCCATCAAGGGAAACCAGGTGCGTTGCAAGGCGCGGGCGGAGTCAAAATTGCCGGCCATGGCCAGTTGCGTCAGCGTGGTCATTTCACCGGGAATCTGGTTGGAAACCACCGAGATCAAGCCGCGGCCACCCAGCGCGACTAGAGGAATGGTGATCGCGTCGTCGCCGCACAGCACGCTGAAGCGATGCGAATATTTGCCCAACAGTTGATGACACACTGCGGCCATCTGGCTGATGTTGCCCGAGGCTTCCTTCACGCCGCAAATATTTTCAATTTCCGCGATGCGCAAAAGCGTGGCCGGTTCCACGTTGACGCCGGTGCGGCCGGGGACATTGTAAACAATGATGGGCAGAGGCACGGCCTGCGCGATAGCCTTGTAGTGTTGATACAGGCCTTCCTGCGTCACCTTGTTGTAGTAGGGCGTGACCGACAGAAGTCCGTCCACTCCAATGTGGTTCAGTTCGCGGCCCAGTTCCATCACTTCGGCGGTATTGTAGCCGCCGGCCCCGCCCACCACGGCAACTTTTCGCTTCGCGTTGCGCGCTTCTTCCACGGTGATCTCCACCACCCGAAGATGTTCCGCCCGCGTAAGCGTGGGGCTTTCGCCGGTGGTTCCGCAGGGAACCAGAAAATCGATGCCGCCGTCAATCTGCCGCCGCACCAAACGGCGCAAAGCCGCTTCATCAAGCGAAAGATCGCTCTTAAATGGAGTTACTAATGCAGTACCGCAACCTGTGAACATAAACGCCTCCCCCTAAGTCTTCGTCTTGCCGAATATTACATCGCTGAACTCGAATACGCCGGTTCTCTTTTCGGCTACCAACCATTGTGCAGCCTTCAAGGCCCCACGGGCAAAACCTTCGCGCGACCGCGCGGCGTGCCGCAGAGTGATGGTATCCGCCGCCGAATCAAAACCGATGTCATGCGTACCAGGATGACGCCCCGCTCGATTAGAGCCGACATCAATATTGCGCGCGTAACCAGCTTGCTTCATTTCCTCAACCAGCTTGATTAGTGTGCCCGAGGGCGCGTCTTTCTTGGTGTCATGATGGATTTCCCAGGCCCATGCGCCGTACTCGGGTTCGTCTTTCAATAAGAGCGCCGCTTCGCGGACCAGCCGAAAAAAGACGTTTACACCGATGGAGAAATTGGGGCTCCAAACCAGCGCGGTTTTGTGTTGGTCTACGGTCGCGCGCACTTGATCCATGTGGGCTAGCCAGCCCGTGGTGCCAACCACGGTGGGCAGCTTCATTGCGGCCAGCTTTTGAATATTGCCAACCACCGCCTCAGGCGTGGTGAACTCAATCGCCACGTCGCAGGATGAAGCCTTGGCGAATTCGTCGTTCAGATCAATTGTGGCAGCGACCTCGAAGCCGTACTCCGGCGCCAGTTGCGCGATCATGCGGCCCATTTTGCCGTAACCGATGAGTGCAAGTTTCTTATTCATACTCATGCAAACGCCGCCGGATCGGGCGCCGCGAAAAATTCGCCGTGCAGAGATTCTACCGCGCCTGCCAACTCCTCCGCTGAAACCACCAGGCTCAGGTTCAACTGCGACGCGCCTTCGGAGATCATTCGAATTTTCACGTGGTTCAACGCTGCGAACGCCCGCGCCAGAACTCCGGGCGTGTGACGGAGGTTGTCGCCAACCATACATACGATGGCCTGTTGATCTTCTACCGTAATGTCGGCAAACTCCTCAATCTCTTTCCGAATGGCCGGCAGCGCTTGGGTATTGTCGATGGTCAAGCTCACGCTGACTTCCGATGTCGCCAGCATGTCCACTGAAGTCTCGTGCCGGTCGAATATCTCAAACACGCGGCGCAAAAAACCGTGCGCCATCAGCATACGGCTGGAAACAATATTTACCAGCGTAATGTTGCGTTTGCAGGCAATGGAGCGAATAGGGCTGGTCGAATCCACCGCCTTCGACGATATCAGCGTCCCTTCCACCTCCGGCCGCCGCGAATTGAGAATGCGGACGGGTATATTCTTTTCAATCGCCGGCAGGACCGTCGCGGGATGCAACACTTTCGCTCCGAAATAGGCCAACTCCGCCGCTTCGGCAAACGAGCACTGCTTTACGCGATACACGTTCTTCAGAATCGTGGGATCCGAAGTCAGCATGCCATCGACATCCGTCCAAATTTGAATTTCAGCCGCGTTCATGCCCGCGCCGACAATAGACGCCGTGTAATCGGACCCGCCGCGCCCCAGCGTGCTCGTGACACCGTTTTCGGTGGATGCGATGAAGCCGCCCATCACAATCACCGCATGCTTCGCGGCGAGCGGCGGAATCGTGGCGTTCAGTCGTGTTGTGGTTTCGGCAAGAATCGGCGCAGCCTGAGTGTGACGGCCATCGGTTACGATCACCGAACGCGCATCCAGGTGAACCGCATCGATACCCAGCTTGCGAAGCCGTGCAGTGACAATCAGGCTCGACAGACGTTCACCAAAGGCAGAAACAGCATCGGTAGCGCGCGGGGTCATCTCTCCCATTACAGCCAAGCCCTTCACCAACTCCGCCAACTCCTGAAAATGCACGGAAACGATATCATCCACGCCCAGCTCTTCGCTTTCGCGCTGGTGGAATTCGTGCAATTGATTCAGTAAATCTAGCGCCTGTTCACGGCGGCCCGCGACGGCATCCGCGGCGATGGCCAGTAGCTTGTTCGTCGTCTTGCCCATCGCGGAAACCACCACCACCGGGTGAAGCGCCAAACGATCCCGTACAATCCCAGCCACCCGCTCGATGGCCTCAGTCGATTCGACCGATGTCCCGCCGAACTTCATGACGATCATCTACGCGCTCCGGCAAGATATCCGCGCGCCACCATCGCCTCGGCAATCTGCACCGCATTGAGTGCCGCGCCTTTCAGCAGTTGATCACCCGCCACAAACATGGCGATCGATTTCCCGCTGGGATCGCTCAGATCCTGGCGAATGCGCCCAACCAGAACGTCGCCTTGGCCCGAGGCGTCCTTCGGCATCGGGAAGTAATTCTTTTCAGGATCGTCGACGATCCTTACGCCGGGCGCGGTTTGCAAAATCGCGCGCACTTCGGCGGCCGTGATGGGACGTTCGCATTCAAAATTCAATGCTTCCGAGTGCGCGCGCAAAACCGGCACACGAACACAGGTGGCGCTGATGCGAATGCCCGTATCTCCGAATATTTTTTGCGTCTCCTGCACCATCTTCGTCTCTTCTTCGTTATAGCCGGTGGCGGGATCGATCTTCGAATTGTGACTGAATAGATTAAATGCGTAAGGATGCGGCAGAACGGTGTTTTTGTATTCGCGATTTTCCAAGTGCGCGCGCGTGGATTCGGCCAATTCTTCCATCGCCGCCGCGCCTGCGCCCGATGCTGCTTGATACGTCGCGGCAATCAAACGTTTTATTCGATTTTGTTGGTGAATGGGCCACAGTGGCGTAATCGCAATAATGGTTGAACAATTCGGATTCGCGATGATCCCCTGATGCTGAGCCATTGCCTCGGGATTAATTTCCGGAATAATCAGCGGGACTTTTGGATCCATGCGAAACGCGGAGGAGTTGTCCACCACCACTGCACCGGCTTGCGCCGCGATAGGTCCATATTTCCGAGAGATACTGCCGCCTGCGCTAAAGAAGGCGATGTCAACGTTACTGAAACTGTTCTCCGTCAGTTCCTGCACGTCAATTTCTCCGCCCTTAAACATCATCTTCTTGCCGACCGAGCGCGATGAAGCCAGCAGGCGCAGCTCCGCGATCGGGAAACTGCATTTTTCCAAACACTGAATAAATTCCACGCCTACCGCGCCCGTTGCACCGGCGATGGCAACTCTGTACGACTCACTCATGACTTTAGTAACTGCCCCTCTTTTTCTAGTAACTGCCTGGCCATTTTCTGATATGTTTCCACTGCCTGCAAAATGTCTCGCTTAGCAATCCGCTCTTCGCTGGTGTGCGCGACGTGAATGCTGCCGGGGCCGTATAGCAGCGGCTCGCCCCAACTGCCGTCGAACGCCGGAATGTCAGTAGTAAAAGACACCACCGAAGTCTCAAGACCCGGTATCGCGCGCATGTGAACCGCGGGAATGCACAGAACTTCTCTTGCTTCTGCGATTCCCTCAACTGCCTTGATCACCGCGGCACGGGTAGATGCGCCATCATCCACAAGACGAATGAAGATTTCAGCCATCGCCTCATCCGGAATCACGTTGGGCGCGCGGCCGCCTTTCAGTGTGGCGATATTCAGCGTACTCACTCCCAGAATCGCGTTGGTGGGCAATTGGATTTCACGTATCCGCGCCAGTGCGTCCAGCAATTTCAGAACGGCCGAGTCACCAAGATGCGGATACGCCGAGTGCGCCATTTTCCCCTTGGCCACAATCTCAAAACGCAGCGCGCCTTTGCTGCCCAGCACCAATTTGTTCTCGGTGGGTTCACCATTGATGATGAATTTGCTGCCACGAGGATCTTTTGCTGCAGCGTACGCGCCGGCGCTGTTGCGTTCCTCGCCGACCACAAACAACAAACCCAACCGGCGTTCACCCTGGGCGAGCAGCGCCTCCACGGCATGAATCATCGAAGCAATGATGCCTTTGGTATCACACGCACCGCGGCCCCAGATAAACTCGTCATCTTCACGCGATGGAAAGAACGGCGGCACGGTATCGATGTGCGTGGAGAACGTGACGACGGGCCGGTCCCAGTACGCCAGAATGTTGTTCCGGTGGGGCTCCACTTGAATCTTTTCGACGCGCCCACCCGTCCGCGCGGCCAGCGGCGACAGATAGTCGAAAAGAAAATCGCCCACCTGTTCTTCGTTGGGCGTAACCGAGTCGATATCGATCAAAGCCCTGGTCAGCTCAAAAACGTTAGCCGGTTCAAAAACATTCATAAGCAAAACTGTTGGGGGATGGTGATGCTAAGGAGGGACGGCGGGATAGAGAACGACGATGTTGCTCAACCCAGCCGCTTCCCGATAGCACTCCACCCGGCCCGTTCAAAATTAACGGTCCTTGATTACTCAAGTTCGGATGACAGTGGGCAGGTATTAGCCTGACCCCCCAACCGCAGCCTGTCGAATTTAAGCCAGCTTTTCGAGAAAAGCTCTTGAATGATTCGACTGCGATTTCGGCGAAGCCGCCCCTTTCAGTCCACGCCCCCGTGTCTATGCGAACGACTCGCCCGGGAACCACGCGCGGAGCTTACTCATGGCCTTCGCTCCTCTACCAAGATCTTTTTTTAGGGTAGCACGGGTGCAGGTGACGTTGATACGCTAAATCTAGCGTCATCGGAGCTACCGCGGTCAATCAGAGCCAGCATATTGTACCTAGCGGTTACCTGAAACCGTGGTGTACACCGAACCCTCCCTCCGGCAAAAAGGGTTCCGTTTGGGTGATCCAGAAGACGAATCCTCTACTAAGAGAATTGAAATCCCCGAACAACTATTTCTGTCAGAACGAGAGATTCACTATTTGGTCGAAAGACAGCGCTCTCGACTCCTTCGCGGCCACAATGCTGGTTCGCGTAAAAGCATTCGCTGATCCCGTCAAGGAGATGTTGGCTACGGCAGGGCAGCAGTTATCGTGCGAAACTAATGGCTTGACATCGAATAGAAGCAACGGCGAAGAAATCATCCGTATCATCTCAGCCCGCAAGGCTGAGCAGCATGACATCCGAAGATATCAAACGCAGAAAGTGGATTAAGAGCGAGCGGGAAGCCGTGCGTCGCGCGGCGGAAAGCCAAGCCGCCGGCGACGACTCGTTGATCAACTTCGCTGACATTCCGCGGCTTACCAAAGCCCGGTTGGCCAGCATGGTGCGGCTGGGCGACCTGGCACAACCTATTGGAAGCCGAACGGAGGACGGGGCGACTGTAACCGCCAAGCACTTCCCCATCGCATACTATAGATGACGTGAGCAAGCGGCATCTAAAACGGCGCACGCTGGCGATGGTCCGTGGCGGGCAGGAGGATTTTCCCGCCTGGACTCCCAGAGCTCCTCAGGCTTTAGTGCGTTTCTATCTGGCCGAGGCGAGCGCCCTGTCGCGCTTCTGGATGCTGCTGGGCCGTGCCGCGGCGGTGTGCTATGAAGACGGCTGTTTCGGCATTGCAAAGGGCGTGGCCTATTCTGCGCTGTTGGCCTTCTTTCCTATCCTGACAACTTTAGCTGCGGTTCTGGTGCAGAACAACGCCGAAAGCGTGGCTCGGACGGTTTCGCGATTACTCTTCGATGTGGTGCCTCCTGGAACCGAAGCGGTTGTGCAGGATTTGTTTACCGTGAAGGGCAGCCGTCCGCCGTCGCTGCGGGTGGCCGCGGTGATTTTGGCGGCATGGGCAGGCTCCGGCGCGATGATGAGTCTGATGGAAGGCTTTCGGACCATATACAAGATCCCCAGCGGACGTTCCTTCGTCAAAGAACGCCTGATGGCGATGCTGCTGGTTGTCGTCTCCGCCATTCCTGTGCTGGGCGCTTCCGGCTTAATCGTTTACGGGAATCAAACCCAACGGACGTTCCTGCGCTGGCTGCGCTTGTACTCGGGCGATGGTGATTTGCGGGGCGGCGTTCGCCTTGCTGGACAGGCCGTCAATTTCGGCTTAGCAGCCGGCGCGGTGATTTTGGTGTTGGGCCTGATTTACTATTTCGGACCCAATCGCAAACAGTCTTTGGCGCAAGTGTTGCCTGGCGCCGCAGTCGCCACGTTGATGTGGTTGATCTCCACCGTATTCATTGGCTGGTACATCCGCTACATTGGCCGCTATAACCTGCTCTATGGCAGCGTCGGCGCGGGATTGGCATTGTTGGTGTGGAGCTACTTTCTTGCACTGATCGCGCTGTTCGGCTGCGCCTATAACGCGGTGCGGGAGCAAGACTGACGCTTATTTCTGCGGCACGTTTACGTGCTGTTCACCATCGATGTAGCCAATGTATTCCAAGCGGCCCTTGGCCACTTCGCGTTGCGTATTGCCGTCGGAAGATTTAGCGGCCAGTGCGCGGACGTTCACCGAACCTCCGCCGGCTGTATCCGCCTTGGTCAGCTTGAAGCTAAGCCTTCCCCCACCGAAACCGAAGCGCTTCTTCTTGGGTGTTTCGGAAATTTCTCCCGTTACACCTGCGCCTTTGGGAATCACCACGGTGCCATTCACCCGAAAATCTTCTGTGGCTGTAAAGCGAATCGGGCGGCCTAAATCGGCATCGTTCGGAATTTCGGCCGTCAACGTAATTTTGAACGGAAGACTATCGGACAAAGCCAATGCAACGGTATGTACTTCGGGCGCACGCACGACGGGAGCTGGCACAGGTACCGGCTTAGGCTCTTCCGCCTGCACCGCAGCGGGCGCAAGCGTGGGCGTGGTCTTCGGCGCTTCGGGGACAGCCGTCGCAGGCACCCCCTTATCTTGTTTTGGGTTCTTCGCCCCATTCGCCGCGGCACTGGCGGCAGCGGCGTTGGCCGCAGCCACCACGGCTGGCGCCAACGTGCGCTTCGGGTTACGCATCTGCTCGATCACCGGCCCGGGAACCCCGGATTTGGACAGCGCAATGATGTCTTCAGTGGCAAACTCGAATTTGGTTTCGCCAGCATTGCGAATCTGGCTAAGGATCAACTCGGTCGGTACCTTGGCGGCAACCATCTGAAGGACGTCGCTATTGTCCATCACTTCCTTTACCGGAGCCGGCGGGGGCGACACAGGTTCGGGTTGCACTTGTGGCACCGGAATTGGCTGCGCGGCGGCCGCCTGCTTGGCTGCGCGTCCGGCGCTCTGCTTGATCAAAGAATACGTCCCGATGCCGCCACCCAGCAACAGCGCGATGGCAGCGCCAAGACCGATTGCCATTTTCGGCGATAAGCCGAAAGAAGAAGCAGTAGCACCAGCCGCCGGCGGTGGTGCAAGCGATGGTGCAGGTCCAGCTTGTCCCATCCCCTGTGCTATCGTGGGCGGTACCATCGTCGGCGGAGCCACTCTGGTCTGCACCGTCTGCGTGTACAGCGAACCGGAATCAGAATCCCTTTTTAGCGGCGAGAGCGCACCCTGAACATCGCGCATTGTCCGCCAGCGGTCATCCGGGTTCTTGCGCAAGCACCGTTGGATGACTGCTTCCAGATCCGGCGGCGTATCGGGAGCCAACGCCGTCATCGGCGTCGTCTCATCACGCAAGATCGACGACAACGTTGACAGGCTCGACCCACCTTCAAAGGCTCTGCGTCCCGTAACCATCTCAAACATCACCGCGCCGAACGAAAAGATATCGCTGCGCGTATCCAGCTTCATGCCCTGCGCCTGCTCGGGCGACATGTAACTCACTGTGCCCAGAATCGCCCCTTCCATGGTCAGCGGCGCGCCCATGGTTTGCGTATTGTCGTGCAGCTCCGCCGTGCGATCGGTAAGCTTGGCCAGACCGAAGTCCAGGATCTTGACGAAGCCATTATCGGTAACCATGACGTTGGCGGGCTTCAAATCCCGGTGAATGATGCCAGCGGCGTGGGCGGCAGCAAGCGCGTCCGCCATCTGCAAACCGTATTTCACCGCTTGCGGTACCCGCAGGCCTTCTTTGGGGATCAAGTCGTTCAGCGTTTTACCTTGAACGTACTCCATCACCATATACTCGGTATCGCCGTCGGATATGACGTCGTGAATGGTGATGATACTGGGGTGATTCAAGCCGGAAGCCGACTGGGCCTCCTGCAAAAAACGCCGGCGTCGCTCCGGATCGCCCGATTTGGCGCTAGGCAGCACCTTGATGGCAACGGTACGGTTTAGGCGCGTATCCAGGGCTTTATAGATCTCGCCCATGCCACCCGCGCCAAGCTTTTCAACAAACTGATACTGTTGGATCTTCTTGCCGAGCATTGGTCCTCTGCACGAGTCTAGTTTGTCACAAAACGCCCACAAAATGCTCCCCTTGCATTTTGGTACGAGTAGGCGAGCGATTTTGCACGTTCCCTTCCGGATCAACTCCTAGTAAACTGAGCGCAGGTAGTTTGTTGAAGTGTAGTGCCTGAATGGAGGCTTTCTGCTATGAAGCGTCTTATCGTTGGACTCGGTCTATTGCTCCTGCTCGTGATCGGTGCTGTGATCAGCCTTCCCTTCCTGATCGATGCTGACCGCTTTCGCCCCAAACTGGAAGCGGAACTCACCAAAGTCCTCGGCCGGGACGTGAAGCTTGGCAATCTGAAACTGGCCATTATGTCCGGATCCGTCACTGCGTCGGACCTCTCCATCAGCGAGGATCCGGCGTTCTTACAAAAAGCTTCGGGGCGGAAGGACTTCGTCTCGGCGAAATCATTGAACGTCGCCGTCGATCTGAAGACTTTGATCTTCGACCGGAAGCTGGACGTTAAGGGCATCGAAATCGTCGGGCCCGCCATCGACATGATCCAAACCGCCAACGGGAAGTGGAATTTCTCCAGCCTGGGTAGTGACGAGCAGCGTGCGCAGCAGGCCCAAAACCGGGCACAAGAAGGCGGCGGAGCGCTTCCCGCCCTTTCCGTTAACAACATCAAGATCACGAACGGAAGCGTTTCGCTCCTGCAACCCGGCGACGCGCACGCCATTGTTCTGGAGAACGTGAACATGGATATAAAGAACTTCACCCCCACCGCTGCCGTGCCTTTCACCATCACCGCGAACCTGCCGGGTGGCGGCAACACCAGCATCAATGGAACCGTGGGTCCGTTCAACACCGTCGACGCCGCACGTACGCCGGTTGAGACTGCATTGAAATTGAATGGCTTGGACTTAACAAAAAGTGGGCTGGTAAAAGCCGCCGCTCCCTTTCGCGGCGTGGTTTCGTTTGACGGTACGGGTTCATCGGACGGCAAGCAGGCCGTTTTTAAGGGCACTGTGCGCGGCGATCGACTCATTCTGGCGAAAGGCGGTTCGCCCGCCGGACGCCCGGTTAGCGTGAACTTCATCGTGGATCACGACTTGGACAAGATGTCCGGCGTGATTCAGCGCGGCGATATCGCCATCGGCAGCGCGAAAGCCGAACTCACTGGCCGGTATCAAATGAAAAACGACGAGCGAATCGTGAATCTGAAACTCGTTGCGCCCGCCATGGCCATTTCCGAACTGGAGCAACTGCTGCCCGCACTCGACGTAGTTCTGCCGAACGGAAGCAAACTCAACGGCGGGACGGTCTCTGCCCATCTCAGCTTCGCCGGACCCACCGACCGCCTGGTGACCGACGGTGCCTTGAGTTTGAACAACACCAGCCTCACCGGCTTCGACTTAGGTTCAAAGATCAACACCGTGGCAAAACTGGCCGGAATTCAGATTTCGCCAAACACGGACTTCAAAACCGTCTCCGCCGATGTACACGCCGATCCGGCCCTCACCAGGCTGTCCAAGATCCTGGTCAACGTACCCACTATTGGCGAGCTCACCGGCGACGGCACCATCGGCGCCGCCCATGATTTGGATTTCAAGATGCGCGCGAACGTGCACTCCAGTGGCGGTGCGCTTTCCGTGATCAGTTCCAGCGGCAATCTTGGCGTTTCGTTTGCCATCCAGGGGACGGCTTCAGAACCCAAGTTCATCGCCGACACCAAAGGCCTGGCCAAAGACATCGCCATGGACAAGTTGAAGAACCTGCAGCCGGCTGATGTCGTCAAAACCGTAGATCAATTCAAGAACATGAAATCCGGTGACATCGAAAAGAACGCCATCGGTGCGGCCGGGGAACTGATTGACTTGTTTGGACATAAGAAGAAGTAGCGCGGCCTTTTACCTTCATTGTTTGCTATTTTGGTCTCGAGGCTCGACGCCCAAAATTCGGATGTCAACTAGGGACAGTGCCGGGAGATCATCATGAGCAGCGTGCCCATTCCAGACGCCGCCGGCGGTAAGGCGCCGGCCGGCAATTCAGCGACGACGCCCCTTTCCGCCTTCGATAGCATCGCGCACCACCGAGAGATCATGGGCCACCCGGCCGGCCTGTTCGTTCTCTTTTTCACCGAAATGTGGGAGCGGTTTTCCTACTACGGCATGCGCAGTCTGCTGGTCTTGTACATGGTGGATTCGCTGATTGGCCGGGTCCGCGACGGCTCCCTGCATGTTTATGGATTCGCAGGAATTCAGGGTCTTTACGGACAATTGGCGGCGCAGCCCATGGCGTCCCGAATATACGGACTATACACTTTCCTGGTCTACTTCTTGGGACTCTTCGGCGGCATGATTGCGGACCGTTGGTTAGGGCAACGCAAAACCGTGATCCTAGGTGCATCGCTGGCTGCCATAGGGCATTTTTTAATGGCGATTGATTCCATGTTTGTGATCGCCCTCGCTTGCATTTGTGCTGGTATCGGGTGCTTCAAACCGAACACGACCTCCCAAGTCGCCAACCAATATCCTCCGGGTGACCCGCGACTGGATCGTGCCTATTCCATCTACTATGTCGGTGTGAATCTCGGTGCGTTTATCGCCCCGTTCATTTGTGGAACCTTGGGCCAGCGTGTGGGCTGGCACTACGGCTTTGGCGCAGCAGGAGTCGGCATGCTGTGCGGCCTGCTGTTGTATTTGTGGGGCGGCAAATTCCTGGCCAAGGACCAGTTAACCCGCACAAAGCAATCGAATTCAGAACAGGCACCTCTTAGCCCGCGCGACTGGAAGGTGATCGGTGGCCTGGTGATTCTGATGCTGCTGAACGTCGTGTTTTGGGGCGTTTACGAGCAACAGGGCAACACCATGCAAATCTTTGCCGACCGTAATACCGACTGGCATATATTCGGTTGGGAAATGCCCTCCACATGGTTTCAGGCCATCAACTCCATGTTCATTTTTGGGTTAACGCCACTCTTAACCGCGCTGTGGACGCGGCAGGCAATCAAGAAAACGGAACCCGGCACCATCACCAAAATGACGCTAGGCTGCGTGTTTTTGGGCGTCTCATTTCTTCCTCTGATGTGGGTAGCCCGAGGGCTGGGCGAGACGCAGCGAATCAGCTTTCTTTGGCTGGTCTTAGCTACCGCGGTCGTAACGCTCGGCGAACTATTCCTCTCGCCAACCGGCTACTCGTTGGTAACCAAAGTGGCTCCGCCTAGACTCGTAGGAGCATTGATGGGTATGTGGTTCATGGCCAACGCCTTTGGTAACTATATGAGCGGCTACCTAGGCACGTTCTATGAACAGATCTCGCGGCAGTCGTTCTTCACTCTGATGTTGGCGCTAAGCGTGGCCTCTGGACTCGTGATTTGGGTGCTAAGCCGAGCCCTGCGAAACGCGGTCGGCGGAAACGCCTAGTATATGCGCGGCCGAATTCACCGATAGCCCCACAAAACCCAAATCGCGGGAGCCAGCACCGCCGGTAACAAAGTAATCCCCGCCGAAAACATCAGGCCCATCCGGAATACTCTGGGGCGAACCGTGGCGGTACGGCGAGTGTCTCCGCCGCTCCACAACAGTTCACTGATCCAACCCAAGGTGTAAATTACATTGGCCGAGACCACGTACATGAAGATCGCGAAAACCGATTGCACGCCATCGGTGGCCGACGGGATCCAGCTCAGTACCAGAAAGATCAGCACCAGGCTCACCGTGCCAGCCGCTAACAGAATTAGGTTGAATAAGATGCGTCGTATCTCCCACCAAAGAATGGCATCCAAAGGACGTAGCTTCGTCGTGCTTGTGTCCGGTTCCGGCAACGCCGATCGGGTCCAGTCCGTGCTATCGCAAGATTTCTTATGGGTACCCTGGCTCCAATTGTTCGAGGTCCAATTCATGGTACGGCGCAACTGTTCGGGATAAGGCGAAGGGCCTACGCTAGGCATAAGTTATAATCGGTGATTCACCTACTTGGGATTAGGGCCCCCTGATCAAAATGAGCTGAAAATCAGTTGAAGACGAGATGAAGAGATGAAAATTCCTGTTGGCATCGTTGGCTTTCGCGGTTACAGTGGAGCCGAATTGATCGCTTACCTAACGCGCCACCCCCATGTTGAGCCGGTTTTACTCGAACACCGGGACGTGGAAGACCGGCCACGTCCGCTCCACACAAAAGGCGCAAAGACGTTGGCATGTACCGCCGAATCAGTGCGTTCTGAGGGCCTCGTCGCCGTGTTTCTGGCGACTCCACACGACGCGTCCATGGAAATGGCCCCCTGGATTCTGGACGCGGGTGCGAAGGTGATCGATCTGGCTGCGGCATTTCGCTTAGGCACCACCGAAAACTACAAACGCTGGTATAAGGAAGATCACACGGCGCCGGTACTGTTGAAGGAAGCGGTCTACTCGGTGCCGGAATTTCATCGGGATAAGGCCAGGGGGGCCCGCCTGATCGCGAATCCGGGCTGCTACCCCACGGCGGCGAACTTGGCCATCAAACCATTGATCGCCGCAGGGGCGATTGAACGCGAACATGGGATCGTTTGTGACGCAAAATCGGGTGTGAGCGGCGCGGGCCGCAAGCCGTCGTTGAAAACCAGCTTTTGCGAAGTCACCGAAAATTTTTCGGCCTATTCGATTCTAGACCACAGGCACGTTCCCGAAGTGCTGCAAAACTCGGAACTTGAAGAATCGGAGTTCAGCTTCACCGCCCAACTGATACCCATCGATCGGGGGATTCTGGAGACGATTTACTTCCGAGCGTCAACGAACATTTCCTCAGCCGACGATCTTCTCGCCATCTATCAGAAGCAGTATGATGGCGAACCGTTCGTGCGTTTGTACCCACCTGGCCAAGTTCCGGACTTGCATTCCGTCAACCACACTAATTTCTGCGACATCGGGTTCAAGTTTGACCCCAAAACGCGGCGCACGGTGGTCGTGAGTTGCATCGACAACCTGGGTAAGGGCGCTGCGGGTCAAGCGGTGCAGAACATGAACCTAGTTTTAGGATTCGACGAGATAGCCGGACTCTTATAGGTGGACCTGTTGTGAGACTGCTAATAAAACTGGGTGGGACTTTGCTGGACGCCGCTGAAACGCGTGAGCGGTTGACCTACGAAATTGCTGACGTTGCGAAACACGAACAAGTAGTCGTGGTTCATGGCGGCGGCAAGCAGATGACTCGCTTTCTGGCCGAACGCGGCGTGGAGAGCAAATTCGTCAATGGTCTGCGCGTGACATCGCCCGATGTTATCGATGCGGTGGTGAAGGTTTTTGCCGGCAGCGTGAATGCGCAGCTGGTGAGTACGTTTCGTGCCGTGGGAGCTCGCCCGGTCGGGTTGAGCGGAATCAGCGCAGGGCTGGTGGACGCGGTGCAACTCAGTCCGGAACTGGGTCAGGTGGGCAAACCTGTCTCTTCCGATGGCCGGCTACTAGACGTACTGGTGCGCGAAGGCTATCTTCCTGTAATTGCCTGCGTTGCGGGCGATCCACAGGGCAACATCTACAACGTGAACGGTGATCAGATGGCCGTGGCGTGCGCGCAAGGCTTCAAAGCAGACCGTTTGATTTTTCTCACAGACGTTGAGGGCGTGAGAGGAGCGGACAATCAGCGCTGCCCCGTACTCACCGCTGTCGAGGCGCAACAGTTGATCACCGATGGCGTGGCAACGGGCGGCATGCAAGCGAAGATCGAAGCTGCGTTGAGTGCATTGGGGCAGAGTGCATTGGGGCAAATGATCGGCGAAGTAATTGTTGCGCCCGGAGCTGAAGCGGGTATCGTCAACCGGATCTTAGCGCCCGCCGACCACGGGACGTCAATAGGCACAAGGCTGATTCTAAAGTAGAAGCAGCTTTCCCGGTTGTTTCTCATAAGCTTTCCCACAATATTTCCTCAGAAAAGTGCGCCAACAACTTGTAGATTTTTGAGATTAGTTGGCACACGTTACCACTAAGCCTCCAGCGGATTGAGGAGAACTCAATCACGCTAATCACGATTGACGCAATAAAGGGCCACAACCATTGGGAATGCTTACGGGCATTCGTGCAGCCGGTGGGTGGGCAGGAGAAAAAGGTAACGTGAAAGCGCAAACCATCGATGTCCGGGAATCTACCGGAAGAATCCTCTGCTGTACAATTTTTCGCCCCGGAGGGCGCAAGCTTTTAGCCAAAGGCCACGTCTTAAACGAAGAAGACGTGCGCCTCCTTGAAACGGAGGGCCTGGGACAAGTCTGGGTTACTGAGTTAGAGGACGGAGAAATCGGAGAAGACGAAGCAGTGAGTTTGGCAGCCCAGGAAATGGGGTGCGGTTCACTGGAGATTCGCCTTGCCGCCGGAGGACGGGCCAATCTCTTCGCGACAGAGAACTCATGTGTATTGGTAGATGACGAGTTGCTGAAGCAGATCAACTGCACGTCCAGTATTGTGATCGCCACCGTTCCCAATTTCAGTTTCGCCCCTGGAGAACAGCGGATCGCGACGGTAAAGAGTGCGCCTTTCGCGGTGGCGAAATCGCAATTGGAGGCGGTGACCAGCATTCTGCACGAACGCGGACCGATTTTGCAAGCACGGCCAATACGGACACCATCCGTCGGTGTGCTGTATACCGATCCGGTGCAAGGGGAGCGCGCTCGTCAGCTGTTTGAAAGCATCATGCGGCAACGGCTGGAGCGGTTCGGTACGGCTCCAGCGTTCGTGTTGTCGTGCGTGGAAGAAGAAGAGCAGGTGGCACGAAGTATGCAGCACTTGCTGCGCGCGAAACCGACGGTGATCTTGGTGGCCTCAACCACCGCGCCGGCGGGTCCGGAAGATGTAGTGGGCCGGGCAATGTCGCGGGTGGGCTGCCATTTGGAGCGGTTCCTGGCTCCGGTGGAGCCGGGCAACCTGTTCCTGTTGGGCTACAAAGGCGATGTCCCCATTGTCAGCGCCCCGGGTTGCTTCCGTTCTGCGAAACCGAATGTCGTGGATCTGGTGCTGCCGCCGATGCTGGCGCAGTATCGGGTGTCGGGCTGGGAAGTAGCGGGTCTGGGCCACGGCGGTTTGCTGGGCTAGCCGTTTTCGATTTGCGAGTTTTGTCCGCTGCCAGCCGTTCGCAATAGTGAACGGAGCACGCGTACTCCCCAACCGGGCGTCTATTGGCGCCCGGTATTTTTATGCGATTGATTCCCATCCCCAAATACGCTCAGTCGGCTGCATCGGCGTCCGCGCGTGACGTTCCAGTCCTGGCGAGGGTTCGCGATACACGCCGCAGTGATCGCCTGGTTTGCGATCCACTCAGCCCCGTGCGTCGCCGGGAGGCACGTGCCGTAGCAGTTGAACGTTAGAAGGCAAGTAATATTCAGGAGTGCTTCGGGTAAGGAAAATTCTCAATGCTGATGCAGCCGAGTTTGTAGCCCGGCGAATAGGCGCACAGCGCCGACCCTAGCTCTGCAACGCTACTTCCCCCAACGCTTCCTTCTCCGGAATCACATCTTCGGTAGCGTCAATTTTGAACCACATCAGCGCACCTGCTACCAGCAACACAATCATTGGGATGAATGGGGCGTCGTAACCGAAACTCTTCGCGATGTAACCGTAGGCTACCGATGACAAAAAAGCGGCAACGAAGGTGGCCATGTTCATCGCGCCCGTTACCGCGCCCGAGAATTTACCGCCGATGTCGAGACAAATCCCCAGAACTCCTGGCTGCTGAAGGGTGATTCCACCGTAACTCAGCGAGAGGAAGATCACGGACCACATCTTTTCGTGGCTCAACATTTTTTGGTGGCTGATCATGGCCGCAACCATGAACAACGCAGCGCCAACCAATCCGGCCACTCCCAGCGAGCGGCGTCCCCATTTCAAACCCAGTTTGCGCACCAAGGCGTCGCTGATGAAACCACCGCAGCCGTTGGCGCAGGCACCGACGAAAAACGGCAACGACGAAAGCAACAGACCGGCTTCGGTGAAACCGCGCCCTTTGACCAGAAACGTGGGAAACCAGGATTGGAAGAAGTACAACGTATATCCGTAACAGCCGGCCATCAGCATCACCGCCCACAGATTTGCGCTACGCACAGCCAGTGTTTATGGCAGCGCCTGAGGGGACCGTATAGAAATGCCAATCTCCGCCACTTCCTGTGAGCTGACTTTGGGCATCTCCGCGGGAGAATCGCGGAACCAGCGGTACCAAACGATGGACCAGACAACGCCTAACACGCCGAACACATAAAACGACGCCCGCCAGCCGTAACGAATTTGAATGGGCACAACCAGCAAGGGTGCAATCGCTCCGCCCAATTGGCTGGACATAGATCCAATGCCCCATGCGGACGTGCGCTTCGCGGGGGGAAACCAACGCGAAATGGCGATTCCTGCGTTCGGATAAGCGCCCGCTTCGCCCATGCCGAAGCAAAAGCGGACCAACAGGAGTACGTAATAATTTGATGCGACGCCAGTGAGCGACGTGAACAGCGACCACCATAAGACGATCCGGGTGAGCACGCGGCGCGGACCTAACCTGTCACCCAACGCTCCGCCCGGAATCTCGAAAGCTGCGTAGGAGACGGTAAACAGGCCAGTTACCCAACCCCAGGCAACTGGGCTCAGGTGCAGAGCCTCCTGCATGCGGGGGCCGGCGACCGCGATACAAACGCGGTCGAGATAGGTGATGACCAGCAACAGCGACAGCAGCCCCAGCACTCGGTGGCGGTATTTCATGGACTCAACCCTCCGTAAAGACGTCCCGTCATTAAACATGACTGCGGACAAGGCTGCGGACAAGGCTGCCGAACGTTATTATGCTGAACGTGATTTGCAACAACCATAGCAGAGTTCACATGCTGAGGATGAAATACGACTGCGATCGTGACGCGGCTGTGGTACCATCCGGCATTGAGCGGATCACTTGATTACGGATACGACAACCCGGTAGAATCGGTGAGTCAACCGCTATAACCAATTTGCTGGTGTGGTAGCCAGCCACGAAAGTTTTGGGAGGGTTCATGTCCGTAGAGCAGAAGGTCAAACAGATCATTGTGGAGCAACTGGGAGTGGACGAAGCGCAAGTGGATTCCACCGCGAGCTTCGTCGATGACCTTGGGGCCGATTCGCTCGACATTGTCGAGCTGGTGATGGCCTTTGAAGAAGCGTTTGACCTGGATATTCCCGACGAAGACGCGGAGAAAATCGCCACGGTTAAGAACGCCATTGATTACATCGAGTCGAAAAAGAAATAGGGCAGCAGAAACAGCCCAGTCAGGTTCGGGAGCATAAGTTTGCCACGTAGAGTTGTTGTTACCGGAGTTGGTTTGCTCACTTCGGTTGGAATTGGTACGGAACCAGTTTGGGAAGCCATTCAGCAGGGGGTCAACGGAATTGGCCCCATCACTGCTTTTGACGCCACGGCCTTCAACTGCAGAATTGCGGGTGAAGTAAAAGGTTTCGACCCAGCGAAGTACATCGAAAAGAAAGAGATTAAGAAGATGGGCCGCTTCATTCACTTCGCCGTGGCGGCGAGTGATTTTGCTACCCAGGGCGCCCAGTATAAAGTGGTTCCCGAAGACGCCGAGCGGACGGGGGTTTACATCGGCTCCGGCATTGGCGGCTTTGAAGTAATCGAGCGCGAACACAAGATCCTGCTCGAAAAAGGGCCGTCCCGCATTTCCCCGTTCTTTATTCCGGCCACGATCGTCAATCTGGCATCGGGACATGTATCCATCCGCACGGGTGCCAAGGGCCCCAATTCCGCTACCGCGACGGCATGCACCACTGGCGCGCATGCGATTGGCGATTCGTTTCGCATCATCAAATATGGCGATGCGGACGTGATGATTTGCGGTGGCACCGAAGCAGCCATTACACCGATGAGCGTGGGTGGATTCGCGGCCATGCGTGCGCTATCTCAACGTAACGACGACCCGCAAAGGGCTTGTCGGCCGTGGGATAAAGATCGGGACGGTTTTGTGGTGGGTGAAGGCGCGGGGGTGCTGATCCTGGAAGAACTGGAACATGCGCAACGCCGCGGCGCGCCGATTCTGGCTGAGATTGTCGGCTACGGCATGTCGGCCGACGCGCACCACATCACGTCGCCATCGGAAGACGGCGAAGGAGCGTTTCGCGTGATGCGGAATTGCTTGAAGGACGCCGGACTTACGCCGGATAAGATCGACTATATCAATGCGCATGGAACCTCCACGCCGGTGGGTGATCACATTGAGTCTTTGGCTATCAAACGGGTGTTCGGAGAGCACGCCAAGAAACTGGCGGTGAGTTCGACAAAGTCCATGACCGGCCATTTACTGGGTGGCGCGGGTGGCCTGGAGGCCGGCATTACGGTGCTGGCGATTCGCGACCAGATTGCTCCGCCGACCATCAATCTGCAAAATCCGGACGTCGATTGCGATTTGGATTACGTGCCGCACCACGCGCGAAAGATGAAGATCGATTATGCGCTTTCCAATTCTTTCGGATTTGGTGGAACCAACGGTTGTCTGATTTTTAAGCGGTTTGAAGCGTAATCCGGCATTTCCGAAAACGCCGCTTGCTGACAATTGGTGCCCGCGGGCGGGTTTGCACTTTCAGGTATGTCCTTCTTGCCAAAAATATGAAAATTCTGGTTGCGATTAAACAGGTCCCCATGCGGGACTCGCAGTTGCGGATTGCTCCGTCTGCTCGCTGGATCGACGAGGACGCGCTGAATTTTGAGATTAACGAGCCGGACGCCTACGCGCTGGAGGAAGCGCTTCAGCTAAAAGAAAAACACGGCGGTGAAGTGGTGGTGCTGTGTGCGGGTCCCGAACGCGCGGGCCAGACGATTCGCGAAGCCCTTGCCAAGGGTGCCGATCGCGCCATTCACTTGGAATTGGATCTAAACTCACTGGACACACTGGGTATGGCGCGGCTGCTTGCGCATGCTTGTGCGGCGGAGAAGGCGGATCTGATTCTCACCGGTCTGCAGTCTGATGATTTGGGTTCCGGCCAAACCGGTGTCGTGATGGCGGAGTTGATGGGCGTGGCGCATTCCACCATCATCATGCAAGTGGAAGTGAACGGTTCTACGCTTCGCGTGAAGCGCGAACTGGAGAACGGCTGGTTCCAGCACATTGAAATGCCTCTGCCTGCGGTGCTGACCATCCAGAGTGGATTGAACAAATTGCGCTATGCGACGCTGATGGGCATTAAAAAGGCCAAGAATAAAGAAGTGAAAAAGCTGACGGCGACGGAGTTGGGTGGCATGCCGGCAGCGGTGGTTTGGACGGACAAAATTTACGCACCGCACAAGAGCAAGCAATCGCAGATTTTTGAGGGCGACGCGAAGACGGCGGCTACGCAATTGGTGGAAAAGCTGAAATTTGAAGCGAGGGTCTTTTAGCATGATCCTCGTCATCCTTGAACAGCAGAGTGAACGGCAAAATTCGCAGTGGCACCGCATGTCGTGGGAGACCCTGGCCGCCGGACAACAGCTAGCCGCGCAGTTGGGAGTCGGGCTGCAGGCAGCGGTATTGGGTAAGTCGAATAGCGCGCTGCTGGCAGAGCTTGCGTCGAAAAAGATCGGGCACATCTGGAACGTGGAACACGACCTTCTGGAACGGTATACCGCGGATGGATATGCCAGCGCGTGCCAGCAATTAGTTGAGAAAATAAAACCCAGCGTTGTGTTGTTTCCGCATACCTATCAGGTGCGCGACTTCGCACCTAAGTTAGCCACGCGCTTTTCGCAGGTTCTCATCAGCGACGTGATTTCTGCCAGGCTGGATGCGGGCGCGCTGGTTTACGTCCGGCAGTTCTTTCAAGGGAAACTAAGCGGCGACATCCGGGCAAACGGCACCGGTCCTCATTTCGCTTCGATTCAAGCGGGAGCATTTAGGGCGGATGCCTTAGAAACCAGCGCGACGGCGGCTCCCAGCGAAGTGTTTTCGCCGGTGATGGACGCAACGATGATTCGCCAGAGACCGGAGGCTCCGTTCCGTGAGGCAGCGAGGGCGGTGGATTTGACAACAGCGGAGATCATCGTCTCCGTCGGACGCGGTATCAAAGAGCAGTCCAATATTCCAGTGGTCGAGGAGTTGGCGAAAGCCTTGGGGGCCGAACTGGCTGCCTCGCGGCCCATTTGCGATGCCGGCTGGCTGCCGATGGAACGGCAGGTGGGCAGTTCGGGACAAACGGTGGCTCCCAAGATGTATGTGGCCGTGGGCATCTCCGGAGCGATTCAACACCTGGTAGGCATGAAGGGCGCCAAGACCATCGTGGCCATCAACAAAGATGCCAACGCGCCTATCTTTGAGGTGGCCGATTACGGAATTGTCGGCGACTTGTTTGAAGTGGTGCCGGCTCTAGTCGATGCCGTGAACAAAGCCAAGAGCTAGGCTGGCTAACGTGCGGCCGGCTGCAACGACTCGCGCAAAATTTGTTGCTCCCCTGCCGAAAAGTCCTGCTGCACGCCCGGGTCTTCCAGCCGGCGGCGGCGTTCTGCTGGAGGCAACGCTCGCAGGTTCTGTAACTCCTCGCGCACCGCTAATTGACGCGCGGGCGGCAAGCTCATAAAACGCTGATACCGATCGTCCAAACGGGTTCGCTGATCGGCTGGAAGCTGCGCGATGCGGTTCAGGCGTTCTTCCACCACCGCGCGACGTTCCGGCGGCAAGCGGGACAAGGCGTCCTCCCGCTGCTCCGGTGTCATGGCGCGAAAACGCTCGATGGCCGGTGCGGGCAAGGCCGGAGGACCACCCTTTCCTTGTCCTTTTTCACCAGGGGGATTTATTGCTTGCGTACTCTTCGCCTGGGCATTAGGCGGCACAACAGGTCTTGCGGGCGCGGGTGGTCTGGATGTTGCCGGTCCGGATGTTGCCGGTCTGGACGTTGCCGGCGCACTTCGGGCTGCTGGCTTTTGCGCGGCGTTGGCCGTTACCAGAGCACCAGCCAGTAGCAGCGCCCCTAGCACAGTCTGCCTGGACCCACGCGATATTTGCATCGGAAAACACATCTTACATCGGACTTGTTGCTGGTTGCGGTGCCAGCAAGTCAAGATCCTCCAGAGCCTGCTCCACCTGATCGATGTCGACTTTCTCAACGTAAGCCTTTTTATTCTGGTCCGGCGACACACCAATTTCCTTCTCCGGCACCAACACAAAAAAGCCAATCGCCAAGGCGGCGCATGCGGCTGCGCCCGCGAAAACGGGCATGGTAAACCACTGGCTAAAACAGTGCCAGGAAAATGTGGATGCGAATATTCGGCGCCATGCTGGCTCTTTCGTATCGAGTGCCATGCGCGCATACAGGCGTCGGTCGAAGTCAGCCGACACCTGCGGAGCCGTGTAAGAATCGAGCGATTGCCAGACCTGCTTTTGGGTGTTTAGTAACCTCTGGCAAGCGGAACACCCTACCGCATGAGCATCCAGCGCGGCCGTGGTCTCAGCCGCCAAAGTTCCGGCTCCGTAGTCCATCAGCATTTCTGCGGTTCCATCCGCATTTTGTTTGTTCGTCAGGCAAGTCATATTTCTTCCCAAGTTCAAAAAGACAACAGTTCTATACTAAATGCGCCAGGCGGGCTCTTAAGGTTTCATAGGCCCTAAACAAAAGTGACTTCAACGCAGATTCGCTACACCCCAGGGCCACGGCAATCTGCGTGTAATCCATTTCCTGGTACTTGTGCATCAATACCGCGGCACGCTGCTTTTCCGGCAGAGCCTCGATGGCGCTGCGGACTTCCTGCAGCCGAACCTGACTAAGCAGTTCCTGTTCGGTGGTGGGGCGGCCATCCTCTACCTGCCTTTCCGCGCCGTCTTCTGTGTTCCAGTCCAGGCTTCGTAAACCCTTTTCATTCTTTCCATCGCGAATAAAATTCAGCGCAACGTGGGTGGAGATCCGATACAACCAAGTGGTGAACTTGGCTGAGGGTTCATAGCTTTCGCGGCTCCGATACACCCGCAGGAAAACTTCCTGCGCTAATTCTTCTGACACCGCCGGATTCTGCACCATCCGGTAGAGAAAATGCACCACTGGCCGCCGATGTTTATCGAGCAAAAGGGAGAAACTGGCTTCGTCGCCCTGGCGTACGCGCAGCATCAACTCAGCGTCAGCATCGATCACCGCGCCGGCCGCAACGTTGGTTTTCGCAACCTTGATCTCAATATTAGCCCCAACAAGCGTGGGCACTTGGCTGGATTTCAGGCTCGGTTCCAGATATCGCTCCAAAACTGCGGTCAGTTCCACCTTGGCATCTTCCTTCTCGCAAGAACCTGTTGGTAAGAACCCAGGTTAACGGAAAAGGTTTCGCGGCGTTCCTATTCGCCCTGTCGCTTGACTATTCGCTTCTTAAAGTTCGCTCCATCAGATCGCGAATCGCCTCACGCGGAGACTTGTCCTTATGCAAAACGGCGTGCATCTGCTCCATGATTGGTAGATCTACATGATACTTCCGACCCAACGCAACTGCAGAAGCGCAGGTCTCAACGCCCTCGGCCACCATCGGCGTAGAGGCGGTTATCGCCCTTAGCGTCTTGCCTTTAGCAAGCTCAACCCCGACGCGACGGTTGCGGCTTAGATCCCCGGTGCAGGTAAGTACTAGATCGCCTAGGCCGGCCAAGCCAGCCAGGGTCTCGGGACGCCCGCCCATTTCGGCGGCGAGCCGGGTAATCTCGGCAAGTCCCCGGGTGATCAGTGCGGCCATGGTATTGTTGCCCATTCCAAGGCCCTCCACCACACCTGCGGCAATGGCAATGACGTTCTTCAGGGCTCCCCCCATTTCCACTCCAACTGGATCGGCATTGGTGTAAAGGCGTAAATTGGGGCCAGAAAAGGCTTGCTGGATCTTGTTCGCCACAACGCGATCTTCGCTCGAAACGACCACCGCAGCCGGTTCACCTCGGGCCACTTCGCGTGCGAAAGTTGGCCCAGAGAGGATGGCAATATGGGGCGTTCGCACAACATCAAACAACACCTGCGACATACGGAGAAGGCTATTGTGCTCCAACCCTTTGGTGGCACTCACAAAAATTGTTGACGGCGAGACGCGAGGAAGCATCTCCGCATACGTCCGCCTTGCGAAGGCCGAGGGGATCACACACAGGACGAAGTCAGCACCGGGAACCGCGTGGGCGATGTCGGTGGTAATCTCCACGTGCGCCGGCAACTGGAAGCCCGGCAGGTAGACGTCATTCTCCCGCGTAGTCTGCAGGCGTTCGGCCAGATCCTTTTCAAAGACCCACAAGCGAATGCTCGCAAATCGAGGCGCCAGCGCCAGGGTGAGTGCCGTGCCCCAACTGCCGCCGCCCAGCACGGAAAGTTTTAATGCTTTTTCCAAGTAAACAGGTTCTCCGTTCCAGCGCGTAAGCGATCCAAGTTCTCTTTATGCCGGTAGACGACAAAGGCACCGGCTACGAACGAGGCCACGACGATTTCCCAATCCGGATGCAAAATGATCCACACACCAAAGGGAAACGCGGCCGCAGCCAGAATGGAGCCAGCCGAAATGTATTTCGTGGCCGCGACGACGGCAACGAATAGCAACAATACGGCCAACAAGGGCAAGGGTGTGAGATACAAGAACGCACCAATGAAACTGGCCACCGCCTTGCCACCCTGAAAACCGAGAAAAACAGGGAAGGCGTGTCCAGCCATGACGGCAAGGGCCGCTAGGCTGGTCCACAGTGTTGAATCGCCAGTCAGCTTCGCGGCGATCCACACAGCGATGAAGCCCTTGGCGATGTCCAACAGCAGCGTAGCCACGCCCAGGCCGCGTCCCGAGGTGCGCAAAACATTGGTGGCTCCAATGTTTCCGCTGCCCGACGACCGCACGTCGCCGCCCTTCAGCATCTTCACCAGCAAGAAACCAAATGGGACGGCACCCAACAGGTAGGCAATCAAAAGAGAGAGAAGTCCAAGCATAGGTTGACGGTCTTTAAACGTTCAGTCAGACGTTTTCAGGATTCCCATGTGGTCTTTCCTTCTTCGTGTTCATGTGGAAATTGCAGCGGAAATTTTGCCAGCTGGGTGTAGGTGCCACCGGCGGAAACATACAGCGCGAAGTGACCAGCGCGGAAAGCGCCGAAATCCGAGTTTGCAACAGCGATCGCCCCGCGCAGAGTATCCAGCGAAACATGATCCCTAATCCGCGCCAGCGTAAGATGCGGCGAATACGCACGCTCTTCGGCTGGTGCGCCAAGGGTGGCCACACCCTGCTCCGTGGAACGCGCGAGGTAGGCCAGTCGATCATCCGCGTCAACACCTGCCCAAAATACGCGGGGATGCTTTTCATCCGGGAACCAACCGGTGCCGCGAACGGTGATATCGATTTCGCCCGGCTTTGCAATCGCATGAAGGGCCTTCATGAGTTCCTCCATGCGTCCCTCCGGCCACTCGCCGATGAACTTGGTGGTGATGTGCAGATTCTCCACAGGACTCCAGCTTAGCCCGCCGGTCTTTCCGAAAGGGGCTAATAATCGCAAAGGCTCGACAAACGCACACAGTCGTCTTTTGATTTCTGCCGGTATGTCGATCGCCGTGAACAAGCGCATGCGAAACTTATCATTTTAGATCACGCGCAAGCCGATGAGCAAAAACATTCTTCCCCGCCGGTTCTACGCTCGCTCGCCGGTGGAGGTTGCGCGCGATTTGCTGGGAAAGGTGATGCTTCATGGCACCGCCAGCGGGATCATTGTAGAAACCGAAGCCTATCTGGGAACAGGGGACGCGGCGGCGCATTCGGCGCGGGGAATCACCCCGCGAACCAAGGTGCTGTTCGGGCCGCCGGGCTTTGCCTACGTCTATTTGATTTACGGAATGCACTATTGCCTGAATTTCGTGACCGAGCGGGAAGGCCGCGCCGGCTGCGTATTAATTCGGGCCATACAGCCAATCAGTGGCATAACGCGTTCCTGCAATGGCCCCGGAAAGCTAACGCGCGCATTCAGTATCACCCTGGCGCAAAATGCCACTGATCTTGTGAATGGTCCCATTCAGGTGATGAAATACAAACGCGGCGAGGCGTTTGAGATCAACACCTCGCCGCGCATTGGGATTAAGAAATCGGCGGACCTGCCGTTGCGATTCTTCATCGCCGGCAATGCTTTTGTAAGCAATGCCTGCCGGTGAGCCAAAGCTAGCTGGGGATCACCAGCACGTCGCCGGGGTGGATCACGCTATTTTGGTCCTTCAAACGGCCAGGATTGGCGGTAATCAGTTCAGGGAACTTCGCGCCGTTTCCCAAGTGTTCCTGAGCAATCTTCCACAGCGAATCGCCAGCCACCACGGTGTAGGTCTTGGGTGGGGTGGGTGGCGGAGCGATGCTGGGATCGATGGACAAATCGCAAGTCAGATCGCTGTAGCTGGGGTCGACGGCCTTGATCTGGCTCCAAATCGCGTCCTTGATTGCCTCTGACCCGCAAGCGCCCTGCACGAACAATTTGTTGTCCTGCACGTGGACGTGGGCCAGTTGCACACCAGGGCCTGAGGTCAGATTCAGCACCGATTGATATTTCATCTTCAATTCGTCTAGACGTTCCATGACCGAGTTGTCTCCTCTTCTTGATTTTCTTCTGTGACTACAACGATCAATCTTAGCAGCAGCCGGTCAAGTTTGGATGAAAGATGTTTAGATGAAAGATTGCTGCAGCGGCAATTTGACCCGGACTCGGTTGCTGGGTTATCCTGAAGATTCGAATGGCAAATACAGTTTCCGCACAAAAACGCGTCCGCATCACCGAACGCCGCACCGCAGTGAACGGCACTCGCAAAACCCGTCTGCGCCACGGCATCCGCGCCATGCGCCGCTTGCTAGAAAAGAAAGACGCGACGGCCGCGACGGCATTGGTGCCGAAGACCTATTCGCTGATCGACCGCGCAGCCAAATGGGGCATCATCAAGAAGAACACAGCGGCACGGTATAAAAGCCGGTTGACGCTGCGTTTGCGTAAGCTTTCGGCTGCGTAGCGAAGCTTAAAACCATCCACGGGCCCCGCTCCCGCTTCAAGTTGTCAGCGCCACAATCATCTCTTCCATGATGATGCGGTCGTCTGGGCGCGTGTCGCGTAACCCACGGTCAGCCTCGAACAAACGCCTGATCGCTTTGTCTAATTTCTCTTTCGTAAAACCTTCCACTGTTTGCTCAATTTGCCGGGCACGTTCCGGCCAAATGCGTGCGCCCAGTTTATTGAAATGAGCTTGAATGGAACTGGCATTGCGGGCGCCGGCTTCGCGGGCAACTAATGCCATCCGGAATTGGGTGGCCAAAAACGTCAGCGCCAGCGGCATGTAGGTGCCTTCGCGAGAGAGTGTGTCCAGAAGTTCCAGAGCGCGAACCCTATCCTTGCGACCAATGGCCGCCACCAGCGCAAAGATGTTACTGGCCTGGGCGTCTGGCACCAGCGCGGCAATATCCGCGGCAGTTACTTTGCGCTTACCGTCCGTGTAGAGACTTAGCTTCTCGATTTCGATTTGAATGCGCGCAGGCTCACCACCAGTTGCTTCCAGCAATAAGGCCAACTCGGCCAAACCCAATTGCAAACCGGATTGCTTGGCCAGCGACTGTGCCAACATGCGCGCCGACTCCGGAGCGTAAGCGCGGAACTCCACTTTGCTTGGAATCGCCGCGAAAAACTGCTGCACTTTTTCCATACGTGCTTTGTCTTCGCCATCAAAGCCGTAGCGGTTGCACTCGAACACAAGCACTGTATCCGGAGTAGGGTCGCGCAGGTAGTTGGTTAAACTTGTTCCATCGCCGTCGGCAGCCTCGTTCCCGTCTTCGTTAGAGGCGGCGGCC
This sequence comes from Terriglobia bacterium, assembly GCA_025350105.1. GTDB lineage: Bacteria > Acidobacteriota > Terriglobia > Bryobacterales > Bryobacteraceae > Palsa-187. The sequence continues at coordinate 84,443 of JANXYJ010000176.1, forward strand.
TTGCCCCGCGGCAAAGCAGCCTCAGCGCTACTCACCCAGATTACGCGTTTCGCGGCAAAGAGCGACATGGCGCGCGCTTCGTCTAGAATCGACGCCAACGGGACCTCGTCCAAGCTCATACGCGTAAGGGCGTCGCTGTTGTTTTCCAGATCGTCGCCCAAGGCGGCTTTCAGCAAAGCACGGCGGCAGCGTTCGCGCTCAAAGGGCTCGGATCCCAAGAACAGGATCACGCCTTGAGGCGCTTGCTTGGTCAGGCTTTGCAGGAATTGATCGGGCGTCATTTGTGGAATCGAAACCGCATGGGCGATCCATTACAATTGCGGTTTCTTGATCCTACTATTCTAAACGCTCTCGCCGCGCTGGGCATGGCAAAAGGTCGCGTTAGAAATTCTCAAGTATGGACGATACCACTTGCCGCGCCGTCTGTTCCGCGGCGCGGCGGATGGCCACGTCGGTCTCTTCGAAATAGTTCTTTTGATCGAAAGGAGCATCACTGGCGGCAATCTGATAACGTTCGCGCACTTCCATGTAGGGCCGCGTAAACAAAACCTTGCCGGTAGTGCGTTCGGTAAGCGTGATGCGCAGATACACGTGCAACTCAACTACCGCCTGCCGGCCGCTCACCGGATCGGTCACCGTTGCGTTAGACGTATAGTTCAGCACACTACCATTTAGAACCGCATCGGCAGTGTCTGGATTCGGAACCACGCGGTAACGGCTGCGGGCGATGAATTCGCGAGCCACGGCTTCCGCCATCTGGTCGGTAAGCTTGTAGCGCGTGGTGGCGTTATCGAAGGCCGGCACGGCAATTGTCTTTACAGTGATGGGAATCAGGTCTCCGCGGCCGGCGGTGTGGTAGCCGCAGCCCATAAGCCCGGCCAGCACAGTGAAAACAAAAAAAAGCCGTTTCACAATAATTCCCGTGCCACTAGGACAGCGTTTTCCGCCGCCAATCGCAGATTGTCAGCAACCAGCCACATCCAATAGGCACGAGGATGATTGGCATCGCGAGTGATTGCGCCTGCACTCAGCCCATTTTGCCCGGCGATATTTGCGTTGGCGGGAGGCTCGTCGGGACGAACGTCGAGACCTGCGTTGGCTAGCCATTCCGCGATCATAGTCGGTTCGGGATCGGTCTCCAGTTCCACCCACAATGAAATGCTGTGGCCGTGAAACACCGGCGCTTGGATCACGCGAAGTGAGGGCATGGGCAGCGGCCCTTCGGAAATTTTCTGCGCAGCAAGCAATGAAGCCAGATGCCGTTCGATACGCGCCTCAATGTCTTGCAGCGGCTCCAGCGCTTCTTCGCCAAAGCGGGCCAGCAGGTTAAACGCAAGTTGAGCATCAAACACATCCTGCTTCAGTTTTTTGAACGAAAGCATGGCGACGGTCTGTTGCTGCAGTTCGTCCAAACCCTTTTTGCCGCGTTCGCTGGCGGGTTCGAAGATATGTGCCAAAGAACGGGCGATGGTCGCTCTGCGCCCGATAATCCCCAGCACCATAGCAATCGCGGTGGCAGCCGGATTGGCAATCACCTGAATCCCCGCGTGGCTGTTGACCGATCCCACCGGCTGTTCCGCCGCCGTTTCAGCCATCGTTTCAGCCATCGGTGCACGCAGACGCGCTTCGGGCTGGTCTTCGAGCGCAGCCGTCAGATCAACCAAAACCGCACCGTTGGCCGGATTGGCCTTAAGGGCCCGGCGGCTGGAGGCCGGCGAACCGGCCAGAAACACCACTCTTGCTCCGGTAAGCGCCTGCTGGTTTAAAGGAACCAGAACCAACGCATCTTCTTCGTCAGTTGCCAAGACTGTGGACTCTGCGGCTGCGGCAGAAATCAGCTCAATTTCAGGGCGAGGCGAAATTTCTGCCAGCAGTTCGCGAAGCTCCTTAGCCAGCAATGTATCTCCGCCCACAATGGCTATGCGCGGGCGGTTGGTCCAGCTAGTGATTGGCCGGACTTCAGCCAACTTGATGCTCCAACTGAGGTGACTGCGGCGGTTTGCGGCGAAGAATGCCACCAATTCGAATCACAATACCGCTGCCCACATACACCGTCGACATCGCCAGCAATACCAATTGCGGAAACAAGGCCACCATAAAAATAAGGCACGCCATAAAGATAAACGAAATCGGCGAGCGCGGAGCCAGCAGATTTAAGTCCTTAAAGCTGGGATAACGCCAGGTGCTGATCATGACGAACGCCAGCAAACCCAGCAGCAGCAACCACAACACCGAAATCACCCAAAAACGAATCGGCTCGCCCCCTGCCGCGTAAACCACCGATCCCACCATGGCCGCTCCGGATGGAATAGGCATTCCAGCAAAATACTTGCGGCCCGGGCGGCCCGGGTTCTTTAACACCGGATTGGATTGGATGTTGAAGCGGGCTAGACGCAATGCGCCGCAGATCAGGAACAGGAAGGAAAAAAAGTACCCGCCAAAAAACAGATAGTGCAGCGTCTTCGGATCCAGGTTTACGTCAATGAAACGCACTCCCCAGGCAAAGGCCAAAATCGCGGGCGCGATGCCGAAGGAAACCAGATCGGCCAGCGAATCCAGTTCGCGGCCGAAATCGCTGGTGGTGTTGGTCATGCGGGCAATGCGGCCGTCCAAACCGTCCAGAAACACCGCAACGCCAATCGCAATGGCCGCGGTTGAGAAATGCCCAGGAGCGGCGGCCCCACCTGCAACCACATCCATCGCTCCCTGAAACGTTTCCAGCAGCGCGTAGAATCCAAGAAAAATGTTTCCGGCCGTAAACAGGGACGGTAATGCATACAGCGCCCGGCGCGGCTTGCGATCAGGCGAATGCGGGTTCACGTATAGATGCTTACGCCAACTGTTTTCGCTCATGGGCTTTTCTGGGCACTCCTTCTACCATCAAACTAACTAGCGATTCACGCACCCTTGAACTGAGCAAGGATGGAAGATCCCGCCGAGACATGATCGCCATCGTGCACGGCAATCTCCCATTCGGGCCCTAGGAATACATCGACCCTGGAACCAAATTTGATCAGTCCAATCCGTTCACCCGCGGTTAGCTGGTCCCCGGCCTTCTTATAACAGATGATGCGGCGGGCAATCAGTCCGGCAATTTGAGCAAAAACGATCCGCGTATTGCAGCCGTTGACGTTTCCCTCAACCGCAATGATATTCTGCTCGTTGGAATGGCTGGCGTCTTCCTTGCTCGCCACTAGAAACTCCCCTTTTTTGTATGTGATAGAGGATATTTTGCCGGCGATTGGCGTGCGGTTGACGTGCACGTTGAAGACGTTCAGGAAAATGCTAATCCGCTGGCCCCCGCCCTCGTGAGGCCGGATACCTACTACCTTGCCGTCAGCGGGCGACACCGCCACCGCGCCAAGAGGAATCACCCGATCCGGATCGCGAAAAAAATACAGACAAAACGCGGCTAGCAGGTAAAAAGGGATAGCAAAGGGCCAACTGAGGAGCCAAGTGACCACCGCCGCGCCCGCGCCCATTCCCAGCGCATAATAATAACCGTAAGAAACCATTCGATTACCTATTGTCGCATTAGCCGTGGCCGTACCGGAACTAGTAAGTTGTCCCGGTCATAACATTACCACTCTGATCCGTCTGAGCCGAGAGTTGCGGTAGCACCCTAGCGCATTGATTCTGTGCCAGAAGCGGCTTGATTCACTGCATCGTAGCGGCATCATCAGTGTATCGGTTAAGATCGAGTTCTAATGCATCGGACGAATCAAAAAACGAGGAGGCGAACCCCCAGCCCCGCATCGGCGAGAAAACGTCCGAAGGCGATGGATCTGTTCAGTGGCTCCGGCGGACTGTCGCTTGGCCTGAAGATGGCCGGGTTCAACGTCGTTGGCGGCATTGAGGTCGATTCGCTATCCGCCGAGTCGTACAAAATGAACCATCCCGAAGTCCGGCTATGGGAACAGGACATTCGAACGATTTCGCTGCCAGCGGTGATGGAAGAGCTGAAATTGCAGCCGGGTCAATTGGATTTGCTCGCCGGCTGCCCGCCCTGCCAAGGATTTTCTACGATCCGCACTAGGAAGAAGCTTGTGGCCGCGGAAGATCCCAGAAACGCCCTCGTGGGACAATTCATCCGCTTCGTCGAAAGTCTAGTCCCAAAATCAATCATGCTCGAAAACGTACCGGGACTGGCGTCGTATCGCGGCTTTAGTCGCGTGAGGAATCGCCTCGAAGTGTTGGGCTACAAGTGCAAATACGGCATCTTCGACGCCGCCGACTTCGGGGTTCCTCAGCGTCGCAAGCGACTGGTGTTAGTCGCTTCGCGAGGGCGCCCGATTCCTATGGCGGAAAAACAAAAGCGCGGCGAACATGTCGTGAAGACCACACTGAATCGTCTGGCTCCCGTCGGCGAGAGCGGCGACGAACTGCACGATTTCACAGAAAAACGATCTGATCGAATAGCTTCCATGATCCGCTTAATTCCAAAGGATGGCGGTAGCCGTTCGGATCTGCCATTGGAATATCGTCTCGGCTGTCACAAACGTTGCACCGGCTTTAAGGACGTATACGGTCGGATGGCATGGAACGACGTCGCGCCGACGATTACTAGCGGCTGTACGAATCCGTCGAAAGGACGTTTCCTCCACCCGGAGGAAAACCGGGCGATTACGCTACGGGAAGCGGCGATGCTACAGGGATTCCCTCCGCGATACTTTTTCTCATTACGAAAAGGCAAGGACGGAGCTGCGCGTATGATTGGGAACGCGTTTCCGCCCGAATTTGCTCGCCGTTTCGCCGTGGAAATTTTCGATGCACTAGATGAAACGAGCGCACGATGACGCCTCCTATCCCCGAGGATAAGAAACAACTTCGGCTGAAGTTTCACGGACGTGTCATCGATCATCTCGGCATCCAGATGTATCAGAGTCCGGTGGCGGCGATAGCCGAATTGATTTCCAACGCATGGGACGCCGACGCCGAAGACGTAAAAATTACGTTGCCGTCCACTATGACGACTGGCGCGGTCATAGAGATTTCGGATAACGGCAACGGAATGACCTTCGAGCAATGCCAGGAACGCTATCTTAACGTCGGATACGACTGCCGCGTCGGAGTGGCGGCGGCCACTTCATCCGGGAAGTTACGCCCCGTTTTGGGACGCAAAGGAATCGGGAAGTTTGCTGGTTTTGGAATCGCGCAGAAGATGGTCGTCGAAACCATTTCGGGGCAAAATGGCGAAAGAACTGTTTTCGAACTGAATCTCGCGACGCTTCGTGGAGACGAATACATTACCGAGGGGGGCCAAATCGACGTATCTGAATATGAAATGCCGTCCGAACCTATGAAGGCAAGGCACGGCACGAAGATCGTCTTGCACAATCTCTCGTTGCAACGGGCGCAGAATGCGGATCAATTTGCGCGCAGCATGAGTCGAAGATTCCTACTCGCCCAACGTGTCGACGATTTTAAGATTCTCGTGAACGGAGCTCCAATTCCCGACGATGCCGACCTCGACGGCGCGGAATTTGTTTTTCCTCGAGATTATGAGGCGACGCAGAAGCCGGCTGCAGTCGAAATCGAGCCGAATGGATGGGGAAAGGAAGACATCGGCGGCGGACGGTTGGTGCGCTGGCGCTTTCACTTTTATAAGGACACGATTAAAGAAGATGAGCTTCGCGGGGTTTCGATTTTTGCGAACGGCAAGCTCGCTCAACGACCCTTCGACTTTAATATCACTGGGGGAATCAGCGGGCAGCAGGGGTTGGAATACCTCTCGGGCAGAGTCGAAGCAGATTACATCGACCTGCTGCCCGTCGACTTGATTGCAACGGAACGCCAGCGCGTCAACTGGGAACATCCCGAGGCACTCCCCCTTTTGATCTGGGGTCGCAAACGTGTAGATGAGCTGTGCAGACTCTGGAAGGAGAAACGGGCATCCGATAAAGTCAAAGCTCTGGAAAGCAAGCTGGCCAACTTTTCCCTTCGCCTAGCCGCGCTTCCTAAAAGCGAACAAAAAACGGTCAAACGCGCTCTCGCGAAATTGGCGCAAATATCCGCTTTGACGACGAAGCAATTCGAAGATTTGGGTGACGCTATTCTCACCTCATGGGAAGCGGGACGCCTGCGCGATCTGATTCACGATCTATCTGAAGCGGAGGAAATGTCGACCGAAGATTTCGTCGGGCTTCTTATGGAAGCAAACGTGTTGACGGCGCTTAACACGTATGAGGCCGTTTCCACCAAAGTGGCGCTCATCGAAGGCTTGCGGGTAAAAGTGGAGAAAAACGAACTCGAATTGGACGTACGCGACTACATCGCCGAGAACCCGTGGTTAATTTCGCCGCGCTGGGAAACGTTTAAGGTGGAAACGGCCATCAAGACCGCGCTGGCGGATTTGCTCCCCGCAAAATACAAGCCGGAAGACGATGAGAAAGGCTGGAATCGTCGCATGGATCTGCTTCTCGCTTCCGGGGACACATTGCTGATCCTCGAATTCATGCAACCGGGGAAGGTCTTAGATATCGGGCATATTTCCCGATTCGAGTATTACATCACGACGATTAGAAATTACATCGAGGCGAACACTGGCGGTCGTTTCAAACGCTGTGCCGGATACCTCATCGCGAATACTCCAATGAAGGACCCGGCGGTATTGAAGATTGCGGAATCCAAGGCGAAGGACGACATGCTTTTTATGGATTGGGGCACTATGCTCGCGGAGGCGGAACGTCAATTCGAGGATCTCATTGACACCCTTCGCGATCGAGCGCCGGAAGATTCGCGTCTGAAAGATCTCAAGGGCGCGGCTTAACCTTGGCGTGGAGCAAAAGCTCGCATTCTTAATGAAACCCGCTACACCGTGGCTCTTGCGCCAGACCTCGCCAGCAACGTGATCCGCTACGCCCAGTCCATGGACGCCAGCATGAGCAAAACCATCGCCGCTCTTGTACGCATCGGCATCGAGAGCCAGGACCAGCGAAAACGGGCGTTTTTCAAAAAACTGAAGCAAAATCTGAATGCCAGCAGTGAAAACGACCCCAAACAAGAAGACCGGCTCCTGGACGAATTCCGTTCATTGATCCTCGGTCACTAGACCCAATTAGGTCTTAATGCCAAAACTACGCTGGGAACGTCTGCCTCGCGAAAAATGGGCTCACCTGCGCGAACGCGCCAAGGAACGTAAGATCTCCGAACACGACCTCTTCCAACTCGCCGAATGGAAGGCCCAGGACCCCGACGTGCCCGATGGAGATTGGTATAAGGACTTCTGAACCTTCAAACTCTGTGGCACCGGAAAATATCCCAGCACTTTCCTGATGGCGGGACCAGCCGCCCGTGGCAAGCGGCTGGGCTAAACCCGTGACACCCTTAAACACCCGCGCGCGCCGACGCCCATCGCCCCAGCTTTACACTTCTTCGCGACAACATCCCAGGAGACACGCGACAACACAAAAGACTATTCCCTGCAGCGTCAAGCATTTCCCTTTTAGGCCCACTCTATTCCGGTGCAGCCGCGCCTACCCTCAATCAGAGTTACTTGCTGGCCAGCAAGCGTCGCATTGCAGTGAGCTGATCTCCCGGAGGACCTGAAAATCTTTGCAGGGCCAACTATAGGTATGGCCGACGTGGAAACGCGTCCGTAAGCTGACGGGAGACTTTGAAACCGGTTTCATAAAACCCGGCGGCGTGCTCGAAAGAGCGCCCGCTGCGTCATCAGAGAGTTGTGGGTTTCGAAAGGAGCCTAGCTTCGTCGGAAACGGTGGAGCCGTCAAAAGCGAGACAAACGAATCGTCGCCATCCAGCGGCCTGAGATCCTCGCCAAGACGCAATTCAATTTATCGGTGGTCGGAACGCACGGCGATAAGTCCGCGAAGCCCCGGCCACCCGCGACGCCCTTATGGCCGAATTGTGTCCGCAAATTTCACCAAAAGCGCAAGAACAAACCAGCCCACAAATGCTTTACCCTGCTTTACCCAATCGACGCGCGTCTAAGCGGCATAGAACGCGGCAATGCCCAGGACCACCCGCTCCAAGTCAACGGCCGGAAGCTCCGCATAAATAGGGAGAGACAAAATTTCTCGCGCCAACCGCTCGCTCACCGGAAAATCGCCACTTTGGTACTCCAGATAGGAAAAGCATTTTTGCAGATGCAGCGGAACCGGGTAATACACTTCGCTGCCGATTCCCTGCTCGGCTAGCGCAGATCGAAGCTGATCCCGCTTCGGACACAGAATGGAATATTGGTTGTAGACATGCCGCGTTTGATACGGCGCGGTTTTTGGCAAAACCACGGGAGCCTTCGCCTGCGCAAACAGTTCCGAATAACGCGCGGCGTTGTGTTGCCGCCCTGCGATCCATTGGTCCAAATGACGCAATTTCACGGACAATATGGCTGCCTGCAAAGCATCCAGCCGGGAGTTGTAACCCACTTCCTCGTAAATATAGCGTTCGCGCGAGCCATGCAGGCGTAACATGCGCAGGCGGTCCGCAATCGCAGGGTCATCCGTAGTAATGCAGCCGCCATCGCCAAAGCCACCCAGGTTCTTGGTGGGAAAAAAGCTGAAGCATCCGTACGGAGAAAGCGACCCTGCGCGCTTGTTTCTGTATTCGGCGCCGATCGCCTGGGCCGCATCTTCGATCACCGTTAGATGGGCTCGTCCGGCGATGTCGTTGATCGCGTCCATCTCAGCGGCGGCACCAAACAGATGCACAGGGATCACAGCGCGGGCTTTGGGATGGGCTTGCACTGCGTCTTCGAGAAGATCGGGATCCAGGTTGAATGTAGCGGCATCTACGTCGACAAACACCGGCGTGGCGCCGGCGTGAATAATGGCGCCAGCAGTTGCGAAAAAGGTGAAGGGAACGGTAATCACTTCGTCACCGGGGGTAACGCCAGCAGCCTTCAAGGCCAACAGAAGCGCATCCGAACCCGAAGCGCAGCCGACGGCGTGCGCGGCACCGCAGTAAGCCGCCACTTGTTTTTCGAAGGCCTCTACCGTAGGCCCCAAAATAAAATGCTGGGAGTCCATCACGCGGTCAACGGCTTCGCGAATTTCACTACGGATTGAAGCGTACTGGGCCTGCAGATTCAACAGCGGGATAGAAGTGGAAGAAGACGCCAGCATGTCTTCATATTCTAGAACGGCGATTGGGATACCCTTTACGGCCAATAAAAAAAGGCCACACCAGAATACAGTTGGTGTGGCCCGAGGGAAATATCTGATGAGGTGAAGTCCCGGCCAACAAATTCATCCGGTCTCACTTCCGATTTTGTACGCCGCCAGGTTAGTTCATCGCTACCTGGTCTTAGATCACGGAGATCAAAATCAAGGGGTAACCAATCCACTACCCTACGGCGTGGAATTGGTCACCTCCAGATCTTTAGCGACCCTGAAGCAGAGTGAGGACCTGCTGCGGAGCCGAGTTGGCCTGCGACAAGGCCGCAATGCCAGCCTGCAGCATGATGGAAGCCTTGGTCAGGTTGGCGGATTCCGAAGCCAAATCCGCGTCGCGGATTTGAGACTCAGCGGCCGAGAAGTTGGTCAACTGCGAGTTGGCCAAGTTGATGGCGTAGTTGAACTGGTTTTCACCGCGGCCGACGACGGCTTGCGCGGAACCCAGCTTGGTCACCGCACTGGCCAGAGCGGTTACCGCCGCCTGCGCCGTGCTGATGTTGCTGATGTCGGCGGTGGCACCGGCGCCGTTGGAAGCGGAGCTTAATACGCCGCCGCCGGTGGTGCCGGTGCTGCCATCAGCGATGCCGACGCTCGAGGGCGACGCGCCCAAGCTGACTTTGAAGCTACCGGCAGCGTCCATGAAGCGGAGGCCTTCTGCCGTGTTGCCGTTATTTGCCTGCTTGAAGGCGGCTATGTTCTTCAGCGTCGAATCGTTGGATTGCGCGATGGCCGTGTTGATGGTTTGCAGCGTCTGATCGAGCGTCGAAGCGTTGGCGGTGGTGAGCGCTACGTTCAACGAGTGATCGGTGCCGTTGGCGTCCACCGCACTTAGCGTGAGCGTTTGGGCATCGCCGGTGTTGCGCAGGGCCGTGAATTTGTAAACGTCGGTGCCGGCAGCATTCTGGCTCTGCTGAGCTCCGGCCGAATTGGCGCCGTCCGCAGCGGCATATGCGCTTGCCGTAGTGCCGGCCGAAGTGGCCGAACCGGCGGCCGAAGCACCGAAGCCGAACGCGTTGCCGTTGCCCCCGTAGAAGTTCAGACGGAAGTTCCCGCCTGAGCTGGAAATTTTGATGTTGCCAGCGCCGTCGTCTTGCGCTACGAAACCGGCTGCCCGCAGCTGTGCATTACCTTGGAAGGCGGTATTCAAAGTGGTGACGTCGGTGGCTTCGGTACCGGTGGCGGTGAGCAATCCCAGATCGATGGTGGCGCCACCGTTGAGCGAAACCTGAACGTGTTGCGTTTTAGCGGCGGAAACGCCCGTTGCATCCAGCGAATTGTAGTTGAACGAACCCGCACCGCCCGCAATTCCCTGGTCGTTCACATAAGAGCCGAAACCTAAGGCGTTGTGCTCATCGCCCGCGGTTTGGGCTTCAAAACTTTGTCCGGCTCCGCCAACAAACTGAAGGGTGCCCGCGTTGTTGACCGCTTTGATGCCGGTGGCCGCCAGCGCCGCATTGCCGGCAATGGCCGTATTCAGTTTGGTAACTGCGATAGCGGCGGTATCGGTGGTGGCCAGCGCTACGGTGAAATCGCCCTGCGTGCCGGTCAAACCCGCACCGAGGATGCGGACGTTCACGCTTTCCGCCGCCGCGGGTGCGGCAAAGGCGGAAGCAGCCGTAGCCGTTGTCAGCGCGGAATTCCCGGTGGACCCGCTGACGAAATTGCCCAGCAGCGCGGTGGACACCTGATCATCGCCTTGTACCTGGAAGGCCGTGGACGCAGAGCTGAATGCCAGCTGCTGTTTTCCCGTGGCATCGGTGACCGTGGAAGCGGTGACATTCGCGTTCTTGAACGCGGTGGCTTGTTGGCTGGCGCCATTGCCCACGCTTTGGATCGCATTGTTCAAAGCGGCTACCAAGGTGTTGGTGTCGGTGACGCCCGTCAGATTCACGCCCACTTTCAACACCGAACCGCCAGAGGTATCGGAGAAGCCCGGCCCAGTGAAGGAAAACGTGGTGGTGTTGTTGGTTATGGATGCCTGATTGGTGGCGTTGGTAACGATGTTCTGCACGCTAGTGGTGGAACCGGTGCCGATGTCGGTCCCCGCCGCCCCCGCCGCCTGTACGCCTTGTAACCCCAAGCTCTTCGAATCGATGGTGGATTGGCTGAGATCAATCGCCACAGAACCGTTGGAGGTGGAAGAAATTCCGTTTGAAGCCTGGCCGCCGCCGATGAAAGTGGTGAGGTTTTGCGCGAAGCTGCCGCCCTGGTTCAGCCCGATAGACTGCGCCTGGCGGTTGATTTCCGTCAACACGCTTTGGAATTCGTTGTTCAGTACCTTGCGATCGCCGGTGAACGTGCCGGTGGCCGATTGCGTGGCCAGGGTACGGGCGCGATCGAGCAACGAAGAAATATTGCTGATGCCTCCGTCTGCAATCTGCATCTGGCTTAAGCCGTCGTTGGCATTGCGGATACCTTGCGTCAAAACCGCTTCGGTAGACCGGTAACCATTGGCGATGGCCAAGCCCGCTGCGTCATCCCCTGAATTCACGATGCGCAAACCGGAAGTGACCCGGTTGATGGTTTTGCTCTGGAACGCTTGCGTCCCCCGCAGGTAATTCTGCGCCTGCAAAGACGCGACGTTGGTTTCAATTGTAAAAGCCATGACTATTCTCTCCTTGAAGTTTTATCTGCCGGGATTCCGTTCCCGGTTTGCTTACAAAAGGCTCATCGGAGAGATCTGAAAGGCCTTGAGAAAAAAAATTTGGAAAATGAGTCGATGGGCCTAATCGCTGAAACAGGACTCGCCGGACACGCGTACGGAATAGCCCGCATGTTCCCGGCGGTTTAATGCCGGCGGTTTCGTTAAAGACTGCTAGTGAAAATCGTGCGATACCGCCGCACTCACGTGCACACGCAAGCCCTCCACTCGCGAAGCTTTCACCGAGACCGACCCTCGCTGATTTTGCAGAATTCCTTCAATCAGCAAGAAACTTTCTTCTACAATCGTCAGTCTTTGTGTTTGAAACAAATCCGGCATCACGATGGCATTGGCGATTCCGGTTTCATCTTCCAAACTGACGAACACAAATCCGTTGGCGGTGCCCGGGCGCTGGCGGCAGATCACGCTGCCCGCCACCCGCACGAAAAGGCCATCCGGTAAATACGCCAAACCGCTGGCGGGCACCACGCCTAGCGCGTCCATCTTTTCGCGGTACATACGCATGGGATGCATTCCGATGGTGAGCCCGGTGGTGGCATAGTCGGCAAACATACGCTCGGCGGGATCCATGGGATGAAGCGGCGATACGTCGTATTTCATCGAATCGCGCTTCGCCGATTCGTTTTCCAGTAACTCGTTTTCCAGTAATTCCCCCACGGGCCGCCGGGCAAGTTCAGCTTGCCACAAGGACTCCCGCCGATGGGCAATGCTCTCACTGATAAAATTCAGCGCACCCGCCTCCGCCAGTGCATTCAGTTCTTCCTTACGAATGATCGGGACGCGGCGCACCAGGTTACGAATGCTAATAAACGGCTCACGCGCACGCTCTTCTACGATCTTGGCCGCAATTTCGCGGCGCATTCCTTTTAGATAATTGAAGCCCAACCGCAGGCACTTGTGCCCATCATGATCCTCAATCGTACACGCCCACTCCGAATGCATCACATCAATGGGTCTGAACCGCAGTCCATGCCTCTGCGCGTCTTTCACCAAGGTTGCCGGATGATAGAAACCCATCGGCTGATTGTTTAAAATCGCCGC
>JANXYJ010000031.1 GCA_025350105.1 Terriglobia bacterium
AAAATGCTTTGCTCGATTTCAGTGATCTCGCGAGTTACCTTCACCGGCAGTTTGATGGTCCCGCCCAGCAGCATTTCAATCAGCGGAAACACCAGCGCGGGATTCATTTCCAGCACTGCGTTGCCGTCGAACGGTTTCATGCCCAGCGCAATCATGCTGGTGGGCGAGGGCAGGCACTGGGTGAATTCCATGAAGGACAGTTGCTCTACCGAAACCAGGTTCACCGCCACGTACGCGCGCAGATAGGCGGAGAGAGAGGACGCCAGGCTGCGCGCAAAATTTTCATGCAATAAGTGAATAGACCGGAGCTGATCTTTCGCAATGCGATCCGGCCGGCGAAAATCATAGGCTATAGCCTTCTTGGCCGGATCGTCCTCCGGGTGCGGGTCGCGCACCTTCTTAAATACATTGTCAATTTCGTCCTGAGAGAGAACCCGATCCGCCATGTAGTCCTTCCATCGGCCGAAGGGGAAAGGTAGGGGAGATCAGAAGTCCCCGTGAATCGGAATCTGAGCCTCGCCTCTTATTTTCTGACGACTTTTTTTGACCGAGCCTTCAAATTCCCCGACCGACGGCCCGTAGCCTCCAAAGAGAACGCGAACCAAGGCAAACGAATTCCAGCCTTGAAGTCGTTGTAATTTCGTAGCGCGAGCGGGAGTGCGAACCACGCAACCAAAAGGAAGCACGGGAGAATAATCGCGATGGCAATCATAGCGACCTATCTCTTCCGCGTAGGCGGCTGTGGCGGTAGGACCGTCGGGCGGTGGGCCTCATACATCGATCGAAGTGCGGCCGGATGTTGTATTCCTAGCATCAGGTCGCCGAGATTGGCTCCGGCAGCTTGGGTTGCGTTGGCGGCCTCCCGCTTGGAAGGCGGCTTCTTCGCTGTTTCAACTTGCGTCGCAAGATGTTGTATCCTTCGCAACTCGTCGCCAACGCGAAGCCCAATAGCTAGATCTACTGCAGAGGCTAACTCACGCGCCTGGCTCGTTTTTGTCACAAGCTTCTCAGTTGTAGTGATAGCTTCTGCAGCGAGCTTTTCGAAAAGTTCGGGTAACTTTTCAACCGCTTCTATGCGCAGCCAGCGCGGTGCGTCATTAAAGAGCCAAATATCGGGCCTCTCATCGACGTCAGCAAATTCATGCGAATTCACGACGCAGAGAGCGATTCCCCATTGTTTCCCAACTCGCGCATAGCCCATTTTACGGAGCGAATAATAGCCATCGCCTTGGGTTTCACGTGAGACGTCAATCCAAGCTGAGATCCCAAGGTTCAGTTTCTGAAGTGCCGTGTCAAGCTCAGAAACCACCTTGCTAAGTTCTCCGGATACGTTGTTTAATTTGGTCGCGACAGCAGAAAGCTGTGCGAAGGAATTCTGTACTCTCACAACAAGAGACTCAGAAATGTCAGACATGTTACCTCCAGAGCCGGATAGGCTCCAAATCTTCGCCACAGTCAAGTGGCGGGATCATCCGAGTTCCCCCGGCCTTCGATCCAAGACCAGTATAGCAGCTCCCGAGCTCACGTTACACTTATGGATAGTGCGTTTTCTGGTGAGAAATTTCGGGTGCCGCGCTTCCCAAGCCGACGGAGCCGCTATCGAAGCCGGCCTTATTGGTAAAGGAATGGCTGCGGCTTCAGATGTGTCCGAGGCCGAACTGGTTGTGCTCAACACCTGCACCGTCACCGCCACGGCCGACGACGAAGTGCGTCAAGTGGTCCGCCGCATTCATCGCGATCAACCCGCCGCAAAAATCCTGATCACCGGATGCTACGCCCAGCGCGCTCCTCAGGAACTCGCCGCGCTCGAAGGCGTCAGCCTGGTCGTCGGTAATTCGCATAAAACACAAATCCCGGATCTCGTTTTAAACAATTCTCTCGAGTTTCACGGCCAAATTCAAATCGGCGACATTTTCGCGCAAACCGATTTCCTCTCCGCCCCCGTTCAGGACGCCGCCGGCGATCGCACCCGCCCCAATCTGAAAATTCAGGATGGCTGCAACAACCGCTGCTCCTTTTGCATCATTCCGTATGTGCGCGGCAAAAGCCGCAGCGCGACACCTGAGCAGGTGGTAGAACAGGTACGAACGTTGGCAACAAAATACCGCGAAGTTGTTTTAAGCGGAATCAACCTGGGCAGATGGGGGAGAGATCACCAAAGCGGCATGCGCCTGGCAGATTTAGTTCAGCAGTTGCTGGACCATACGTGCGTCCAGCGCCTGCGCCTCAGCTCGGTCGAGCCGATGGATTTTTCGGACGCTTTGCTCTCGCTGATGGCCCATTCGCCGCGCATCGCCAGGCATGTCCACGCTCCTTTGCAATCGGGCTCGGACACCGTCCTGCGCCGCATGCACCGCAAGTACCGCCCGCGCCATTATGCCGACCGTATCGCCAAAGCCCGCGAACTGATGCCGGACTGCGCCGTTGGCGCCGACGTGATGACTGGATTTCCCGGCGAAAGCGACGCCGAATTCGCACAAAGCTACCAGTTCATCGACGCTCTGCCGTTCACCTACTTGCACGTCTTCACGTATTCCGAGCGCCCCGGCACCCCCGCCGCCGAATCAGAAATGCAGATTCCTGTTTCGGTGAGAAAACAGCGCACCACGGCTTTGCGCGCGCTGGCCGCAAAGAAGAGCCTGGCGTTCCGGCAGTCGCTTGTCGGTAAGACGCTTTCGGTGGTTACCCTCGACAACGGCCACGCGCTCAGCAGCAACTTCGTCAAGGTGAAGCTGGCGCAACCGCGCGAAGCCAATCGCATCGAAAACATTCTGATCGGCGGGTTGACCAGCGATGGCGTGTGCGAGCGTGGAGCGTTACCAGGAGTGATCTAGATGTCCCAACCAGCGCCGGTGCCCTCCAACCTCCCCAACAAAAAGACCCACATCTGGATATTGACCATCATCACCTACGCGCTGGTGATCATCCTGACCTGGTTTGCCTGGTGGTCGTATCATTATTTCGCCGACAAAGCCCGCCGCGAACAACACCCCGGCAAAGCCTTGGACCCCATTCACGGAACCCGTAAATAAACAACCAAGTGACATCAGCGTTTACCTTTCACGCACTGCGTTTCCACTACACATCGCCTACGCCCGGGGATGCCAATGTGGATGCCAATGGGGATGCCAATGTGGACGCCAATCTGGTTAGAGGCGCCTTCGGCAGCGCACTCAAAAATATTTCTGACGCCGCCTATCAGCGTTACTTCGCTCCCAAGGCCTTCCACGGACCGAGTGGACTAGCCGACTCTCCGCGCCCTTTCGTCTTTCGTTTGCGTGAACCCGGCATCATCGGCCTTAACGTTTTCGCGGCGGAGGGTATTGATGTTTTCAGCCAAGCTGTGCGTGCGATTAAGCGCATCGAAATCACGACTATAGTTCAGCCGCAACGAATCAGCTTGCCCCTGGTTTCATCCACTGGTGCAATAGAAAATGTGCGCGTTCATTTCCTGACGCCAACCGAGCTGAAACCAACACGGGAACCGCACTTTGGCGTGCTGATGGCGCGCATCCGCGACCGCATCCACACGCTGAGCCAGTTGTGGGGAGATGGTGGTCTCACGCCGGACTTCACCGCGTTAGACTTTAAGGAATTCGGCGCCCGCGCGTCGCAAATTAAGATGACCCGCTGCAAACTCGCACAAGTCCACCAACACCGCATCAGCCACGCCACCGGCCAACGCCACTCCATCGGCGGCTTCACGGGAGTTGCCGAATACCGCGTTACTGAAAATCAGGGCGACGTCGCCGAATTCCTGCCATATCTGGAAATCGCCCGCCACACCGGCGTGGGCCGCCAAACGGTGTGGGGAAAAGGAGAAATCGCGTATGAAACGTTTTGAACAGGAAATGATTTCGGGCTTTTTACATGAGCCTTCTCAAAGCCCGTTAAATAAGGGTCTGGTGATTACCCACGGTGCCGGGTCGAACTGCGAATCGCCGCTGCTGCGCGCGGTGGCCGAAGCCTTCGCCGAAGCTGGCTTTCATGTGCTGCGTTGCGATTTGCCGTATCGTCAAAAACGACCCACGGGCCCGCCCATTCCGGGGCAATCGGGGAAAGATCGCGAAGGCCTGGCCGCGGCGGTGAGCGCGATGCGCACCATGGTTCCTTTCGTCATGCTGGGCGGCCACTCCTATGGCGGGCGGCAGGCCAGCATGTTAACAGCGGAAAACGCCGCCGTTGCAGATTCCCTGCTGCTGCTTTCTTATCCGTTGCATCCGCCACGCAAGCCCGAACAATTGCGCAACGGGCACTTCGGTGAACTGCGCGCGCCCTGCCTGTTTATTCACGGCACCCGCGATCCCTTTGCCAGTATCGAAGAATTGCAGTCGGCCACCCAGGCAATTCCGGCGCGGCATCACTTAGTGCCGTGCGAAAAAGCGGGCCATGAATTGAGCCCGCAACTGGCGCCCGCTATACTGCGAGAAGCTCTTTCTTTTTTAGCTGACCCCCTGAATCCCAGTGCTTCGTGAACGCATAAATCAACGCCTGAATGAAGTGGAAGACCGCATTCAAAAAGCGGTTGCGCGCTGCGGACGCCAGCGTTCCAGCATCACTTTGATGGCGGTAACCAAAAAGTTTTCCTCCGATGTCATTCGCGAAGCTTACAATTTGGGCCTGCGCGATTTCGGCGAAAATTACGTCCAGGAGTTCGAGGCCAAGAAGCCCTTGTTGACCGGCGTGCCCGCAGCGCGCTTTCATTTGATCGGCCATTTGCAAAGCAACAAAACACGCATTGCCGCGGAATTGTTTCACGCTGTTCAGACCGTCGATTCGGGCAAACTCGCCCGGCGCTTAAACGAAGCGTGTGCGGCCGTTTCTGAAAGCGACAAGATCCTGGAAGTGATGATCGAAGTAAAACTGTCCGAAGAGGAAAGCAAATTCGGCGCGCCGCCCGAAGCGTTACCAGAATTGGTGGAGGCCATTCGCGCGTGCCCGCGCCTCCAGTTGACGGGCCTGATGACCATGCCCCCCTGGAACGACGACCCGGAACAAACGCGCCCATATTTCGCGCGGCTAGCGATGCTGGCAAAACAACATGCGCTGGCTAAACTTTCCATGGGGATGTCGCACGATTTCGAAGCGGCGATTGAAGAAGGCGCCACCCACATCCGCGTGGGCCGCGGGCTTTTTGGCCCACGCATATAAAAGCCCGCGCATCATATCAACAAGGACACCAAATCAACAAGGACACCAAATGGACTTTGGCTATTTTACACTCAGCGATAATCACTACGACAACAACCCGCGCGGCGCGAACACATTGATAGCCGATATTTTGGATGAAGCGATTTACGCCGAGGAAATCGGCATGCACTCGGCCTGGATCGGCGAACACCACTTCAGTACGCTGGGAGTGTTGTCGTGCCCGGATCTGGTGCTGGCCAATCTGGCCGCGCGTACCCGGAAAATTCGCCTCGCTCCGGCAGTAACCGTGTTGCCGCTGCATCATCCCCTTCGCGTAGCCGAGCAATGGGCCACGCTGGATCTATTGAGTAACGGCCGCGTGGATTTCGCCGCAGGGCGCGGTTATGACCGGCGCGAATATTTGCCGTTTCATGTGAATTTCGACGACAACCAATCTCTGTTTGAAGAAGGCATGGAGCTGGTGCGGCGTTTGTGGTCAGCGGACGCGCCGATTTCGCATCACGGCAAGCACTATCAATTCGAAAACGTGAGCATCACTCCCAAGCCCATTCAGCGGCCTCTTCCCGCATATGTGGCTTCGTTCTCGAAACCGTCGATTGAACTCGCGGGCCGATTGGGATGCGGGTTGATCGTCGCTCCTTTTGCCGCGGCGATGAGCTTCGGCGGACTGCAACAGGTTGCGGATCTCTACAAAGAAACCTGCGTGCGGCACGGCCATAAACCGGGCCGGCTGATGTGCAGCTACTTCACCCATTTCGCCGACACGCCGGAACAGGAAGCGGAGGCCCGGGCGCGGCAAATCCGCTATTACAAGGAGTGCGTGATCGCTTCGTTCCCAGGCGACCCGAAAACGTCGCCGCCCAGCTATCGCTATTTCATCGATATGGTGGAGCGGTTAAAGAACGTGCGTCCGCAGGATTTGACGGAGAATTCCGTGCTGCTGGGATCACCGGCGCAAATCACGCAGACGCTGAAAAAAGTGGAGGCGGCAGGCTTCGACGAGGTGATTCTGTACTTCAACGTGGGCCTGAAGCCGCACGCGCAAGTGAAGGAGGAAATGGCGCGCTTCATGCGGGAAGTGGCGCCGGCGTTTGGGTAGTTGGTGCTTATGAGAATCGATAAGTGGTTGTGGGCGGCACGGTTTTTCAAGACGAGGTCGCTGGCATCGCATGCCTGCGATTTAGGAAGGATTGAGTGGAACGGGCAGGCGGCGAAACCGGCGCGCGATGTGAAGGTTGGCGATTTGTTACGGGTGAAAAATGAAGGCGGCGAGTTTCAGGTGGAAGTGTTGCTGCTGAGTGAAGTGCGGGGGCCGGCCGCGGTGGCGCAGACGCTGTATCGCGAAAGCCAGGCGAGCAGGGAGGCCCGGACGAAACTGGCGGCGGAGCGAAAAGCGATGCCGCACTACGAGGGCGAGCGGGAAGGGAAACCGTCAAAAAAGGACCGGCGGGTGATTCATCGTTTTCGCGGGGATGATTAGTGGCGCCGATGATTAAAACATTTTTGGATTAATATGTTTCGGGTTCATCGATAGACACTTCGGCCATAGAATGTTTGAAATGGTTTTCTCAAATGTGCGTCGCGGGTGGCCGGGGCTTCGCGGACTTATCGCCGTGCGTATCGGCCACCCTATGATTGAGTTGCATCTGGACGAGGTTCTCACACCGCTGGATGGCGACGTATCGTTTGGCTCGCCTTTCAACACAACTCTCTGATGACCCGGCGGCCTCTTTCGAGTGCCACGCCGGGTTTTATGAAACCGGTTCCAAGGTCTCCCGTCATCTCACGGGCGCTTTACGCGCCGGCCATACATATAGTTGGCCATGCAAGGGCGTCCATTTTTTGAATGGGGACCCTCCGGGAGTTCAGCTCACTGCAATGCGACGCGTTCAGGCCGGAACGAACTACTCTGCCTGGATGGTAGTGGTCCGACGCTTAAATTGAGTGGGGCGGAGCCGGGATAATGATGATTTTCGGGGAGATTGCGTTCGGGAGGTGGGAGTGAACGCCCGATTTCCGGGGGATCATTCGGCGGGCGGGGCGTTTTGGGTTCGGTTGGTCCGTCCCTTGCAACGAATGCTCAATTTTAGAAATGTGTGTACTTCGCAAGGGACGCATCAGTCAGGCTGTCCCACCCAAAAGGGCAACATCAACCGCTCCCTTTATCAACACCTTTCACTTCCGAGCCAGCTTCTTCCCGCCGCGCCAGCCTCCACCCTGAAGCGGAGCTGAACGGCCATCCCATTCCCGACCCGCCGCCCCGCCCGGCGTGCGAATGCCAACCCGCCAAACCCACCAAATCACCAACACAAATCAGCCCACCAACACAAATTGGCTTGGTTTCGCAAAAATGCATCCGTGTTTTACTAAAGGAAGTGAACATCGGCATCACTTGCTATCCCACCTACGGCGGCAGCGGCATTGTGGCCACCGAACTTGGCCTGGAACTCGCCAACCGCGGGCACGAAGTCCACTTCATCACCTACGCCAACCCCATTCGCCTGGACCCCGGCATCCCGCGCATCCACTATCACGAAGTGGAGGTTTCAAACTACCCGCTGTTTCAATATCCGCCGTATTGTTTGGCCTTGGCCTCTCGCATGATGGAGGTGGCCGATGCCTATTCGCTGGACCTGTTACATGTGCACTACGCCATTCCACACTCCATCGCAGCGATGTTGGCGCAACAGATGATGCAACCGATTCGCAAGTTGCCTTTCATTACCACCCTGCACGGAACCGACATCACGCTAGTGGGCGTGGATCCGTCTTACTTTCCCATCACCAAATTTTCCATCGAGAAGTCCGATGGCGTGACATCGATTAGCGCGGACCTGAAACGCGAAACGGTGAATGTGTTCGGTATCGCAAATGAGATACGCGTGATCCCCAACTTCATCAACTGCGACTTGTATCAACCGCTGCGGGACAAATCAGGCGCGCAGATCTACGCTCCCGGTGGCGAAAAGCTGTTGATTCATCTGTCCAATTTCCGGCCCGTTAAGCGCACTCTCGATTGCATCCGTGTTCTGGCCGAAGTGATCAAACATGTCCCGGCGCATTTGTTGATGGTCGGCGACGGGCCGGACCGCGGCCCAGCGGAGCATCTGGCGCGCGAGCTAAAAGTATCCAGTCACGTGTCGTTTCTAGGCAAGCAAAATCACGTGGAACGCCTGATGCCGTTGGCTGACGCGGCACTCATGCCCAGCGAAATGGAATCGTTTGGATTAGTCGCGCTGGAGGCTATGGCCTGCGGCGTAGTCCCTGTGGCGACGTGCGTCGGCGGCGTCCCCGAAGTGATCAGAGACCAGGAAAATGGATACATGGAAGCGGTGGGTGACATCGCCGCAATGGCCCGCCGCGTGGTGAGTTTGCTTACCGATGACGATTTGCGCAAGCGCATGGCCGTCGCCGGCCGAGCGCATGCAGAGGCAACCTTCTCCACCGAAAAGATCATTCCGCAATACGAGCAGTACTATCGGGATGTGCTGGCGCGGTAGCTCATGATTTCTCTCCAAAGGCATCGTGCACCTGAAAGCTGTTGTCGGGCGCCGCCAATGGAGCCACGCTTTCCGATTCGCCGTAGGCAGAGACTACCCGATACCGGCCCGGGAATGAAGAGAATGTCGTCGGCGCGCATGGCGATATCGCCGGAGCGTCCGGCCAAAATCGGGGTGAGGTTCACCAGTCGAACAGACCAGACGATTCCAGTGTGCGGCACTCCGCGCGGGTCCAGAGCTTGCGCGGTGGATCCAGCGGGTATTGTGTTTCGGTAAGAACGCTGGGCATGATGCTAACCTCTATTTTGTCCCTTTCCCGCCCGCCAAATGCTCCGAAAAGAACGGCATCATCTTCTGCTCCACGCGGTCCATTACGTGGTTGACGTGATTGCCGGAATAGATCTCCGCCGTGTTGGCGATGCCGTACGCCTTCAACGTTTGCGCGAGCGATCGCACCGTCGTCGCGATGGGTTCGTCCATATCACCGGCGTCCAGGGCGATCGCTTTATAGGTGCGTAGATTCGGGATGTATTGATCCACCATTGCCAGCGGCGCATTGGCCGCCCACTTGGCCAAAACAGCAGGCAGTAGCTCGCCGTTCTTCACAGGTAGATCCGCGAAAAACGGCGGATTCCTGGGATTGGGTGACCATACTGCCGCCGAGGCCCAAGCGGCCTTGGTTCCGAAATCGGCCTGGGTCAAATCATCGAAGGTCTTCGTGGCTTCCGCTTTCGCCAGGCCATTTCCATCGGTTCGAGGAGCCATGCAGCAGGGGCTCAATGCGTACAAGCTGGAAAACACGCCCGGATATTTCATGCCGATCCGCACGGTCCCGTAGCCGCCCATGGAGTGTCCGGCTAAACCCCGGCTCGCCGCAACCGGAAGTGTCCGGTAGTGACCGTCAACGTAGGTCACCAAATCGTGAACGATGAACGCCTCCCAATCGCCGGTGGTGACGGAGTTCGAATACATGCTGCCTTGAAAGGCGGTGTAGGCGTTGGGCATTACGATGATCATCTCTTTCGCTCCCGCAACGTAAGCCTTGTCTACCGCCACCGGAGTGTTGATGAAGTGTTTGATAAGACCAAACCAGCGGTCGTCGCTATCGGTGTAGCCGTGGAGCAAATAAACCACCGGATAGCGCCGGTTGCGGTCTTTCTCATAACTGGGCGGCAGATACACCGAAAGGTCGCGGTCCGGCGAATCGCCTTCAAGGTTGCCTTCCAAACTCTTCCCGTGTACTTTGATGCGCTGGTAGGTGCCTTGCAGTTTTGCTTGCGGCGCTTCGGCCAGCGCCAAGCAACTCACCAACACAAAAGCCATTGCAGACGCAGTGCGTTTCATGAAATCAGTCTACACCTCTCCTCATCAGTCTAGACTTCGGACGGCTGGGTGCAAGTACAACAACTTGTTGGTGATATTTATGAGAATTTTACGAAGGTGTCGCCACTGATAGGCTTAATGCCCAGGATGTCTCGTGTAGTTGCCCCAGGTGTGCCGCACCATGTATTGCAGCGCGCCGCACCGCTCCCCGCCGTGGCCAACGCCGGCGGAGAGAAACCGGATCGAGAAATTCTTAACACCGATCCGTTGCGCCGCGTGTATCTGCAGTTGCTGCATCAATACGCCAGCGTCAGCGGTATGCGTTTGCTGGCGTATTGCCTGATGCCGGATCATGTGCACCTGGTGGTGCTTCCCGAACATAAGGACTCCATGGCTAGCGCTTTCCGGCAGGCGCACACCCGTTTTGCGCAGTATTGCAACACGGAGCTTTTGCGTGATGGCCACGTCTGGCAGAATCGCTATCATTCGTGTCCAGTGGAAGAAACCTCCGCCACCAACATTATTGCCTACGTGGAAAATAATCCCGTGCGGCACGGTTTGGTGGCGCACGCTGACGAGTTTTTTTGGTCCAGCGCCCGTGCGCATCTAGGATTGTCGGGCGATCCCGAACTGATGGAGCGCGGCCTGTTCACTGACATGCTGGATATGGCGTGGTGGCGTGAACACCAGGAAACCGACTGGGCTCCGGTGCTGGCGGATCTGGAATTTGAGGATTGGGACAAACTGCGCAAAGCCACACATACCGGGCGGCCCATCGGGTCGCCGGAATTTGTCGCGCGAATGGAAGGGCAATTCCAGCGGCGGTTCACGCCGGGCAAAATTGGCCGGCCCAGGAAGAAGCCGCTTGCCGAAATGGGCGAACTGGCGAAAGCGGAATCGGCGGGCTGAAAGCCGGCTTATTTCACGCGCCCCTTAAATCCCTGCGATAGCAACTGCATCTTGTAAATGGTCTTGGCGTTGTTGCGCACACCCGGGGGCGTTTGAAATTCTTTACCATCCGGACCCAGCGCACCCGCGCCGACAATATACAGCGTGCGTTTGCCGGGACCGCTAAACGCGGCGCTGATTGAAGGGCGCGGGGTTGGAATCAACCCCAGATAATTGCCCTGAGGGCTAAGCACTTGAACTCCCGGTTGCGAAGTAACGTAAATGCGGCCCTCGGCATCAATCGCCATGCCGTCGCCGGTGCCGCCGCCTTCCAGTTTGGCGAAGTCGCGCTGATTCCTGACTAACCCTTCGGGTTGCACATCAAACGCCACAATCATTCCGCCGTTGGTGACGTAGAGCGTCTTCTGTTCGCGGCTAAGCGTGATGCCGTTGGTGCGGATGTTTTCGCCGATACTGCTGACCTCGCCTTTCGCGTTCACGTAGTAGGTTCCGGCGCCGTTGAAATACGCCCCGCCTTTTTTGTCGACGATCAAATCGTTCAAGCGGCCCAGGCTCTTGCCCTGAAAATTGTCGGCGACCTTTTTGCGTTCCGGGTATAGAATCGCAACAGCGGTGGGCTCCTTGCACTGATCGGGCTGCTTGCCGGGATCAGTGCAGGTACGCTGCACGGCCCAAATGCGACCTTTTTTATCCACCGACATCGCCCCCGTGCCGTGTGTGTCTTCCAGAAACACGCTGGTCTTGTCGTTCTGGTTACCGATCTGTTTATCGATTTTGCGAATGCGATTGGGCTGCTCCTGCGCGAACAGCAAACCGCCGTCGCGGGTGCCGACGATGCCATCGGCGTTATCGGTGCCCTGCCAGGCGAGGTTCCATTTCGCTCCCGCAGCGACGACGCCGGGAATGGTGGTGACCGAGTATTCGCGAACGCTGGCAAGCTCCTGCGGACCTCTTTGGGCGAAGAGGCCGGTGGCGGCACAGATCGTCAATAAAAACAGCAATAACTTCGCCTTCATCCAGCCCTCCCCCGGCGCTCTGTTCGCCCAATACTATGGAACCGGCCACGCCAGCCCTGGTATCTACCGCAGCGGCTTCAGCTCGGGCTTATCGCCCTCCGGCAACGGATAGCGATCGATATTCAGCATCATTGAAACAAAACTGTAGTAGCCCATCACGCCGGTGAGATCGACCGCGCCGCGTTCGCCGAATTTGTCGACGGCCGCTTTGAAGGACGCGTCGCTCACCTGCCGGGTTTGCAGCAGTTCATTGGCGAAGTTGTAGATCACTTCTTCATCGGCGGCCATCTTCGCGGGCCGCTTGCCGTTGGCGATGGCATCGCAGATGGCCGGATCCAGGCCTGCTGCCAGCGCGGCTTTGTGGTGCGCCGACCACTCATACTGCGCGTCCCAGAAACGGGCGGTCATGATGATGGCCATCTCATTCAGCTTTTTCGGCAATGAAGTATGAAAGCGCAACTGCCGGCCCAACTCCTGCGCCACGTCTCCCATCTCCGGACTGCGCAGCGTTACGTTGAAAGGCCCATTGGTGCCGCCGCGTTCACCGGCGAACAGGTGTTCCACCATGGTCTTCTGCGCTGGGGTGAGTTGCTCTCGCGTGAGCGGTTTGAAGCGGTCGCCACGCAGATGCAGCTCGGGGATTGGTTTGGTTTGTTCCTGGGCGAAGGCGAAGCCAGCGGAGAGCAAACTGACGCAAACAATCAGGCGCATGGTGGTTCCTTTCTTATGGTGCGAGATTCAGTATATGTGTTTATCGGTGTGGCGAGACTCATTATATGTCAAGTCATATGCCTGGGCCCGCCGGTTTTTCGTCCGTGTTTGGCCTACAGATATTCCCTAACTAGTCGAGGGACCTAACTTCCCTGTAGCATGACGGTGGTAGTCGTTGTAACAATACGGGCCGGCCTGTTTCGCCGTACCTCCAGACCTTTCGCTAGGCCGTGAATTGCCGCGGGACCTGAAGGTCATCCGTTCTCGATTGCGCGAACGCACCTTGGTTAGTAGGGTGGCATGTCGGGTGCGCCTGAAAGATCGATTCACCTGCGACGGCGCCGTCTGTCCGCGGGTCCGCAAGACGTTTCGTCTCTTAACTATTGGCAGTGCTCTCGCAGCAGTCGATTTCTTCGGAGGAAGAAATGAGCCAACGCATCTCATGCAAACCCGCGCTATTCCTTCTGAACAACTCCGTGCCGAAGCGATTGCGAAACCGTCCGGCATCGCCAACCATATTCTGGACTTCATAGAGCGCCATCAGTTGTTCGTGCAACTGATTCCATTTATTTTGGTGGTGGCGCTCGTCGTTCTGGGCGCCATGAACCAGGGCGTTGGCGATTCTCTGCGCTTCGTCGGCGATCTGCCGGATTTGCGATAGGAGTTTCACGCTGACCAAAAGATAGGTTGTTGCAGCCCACCTGTGCGGGATATTGTAAAGGTTACGCGCAGGAGGAGACCAATGCTGAAGAATGCTGCTTCGATACTGATCATGGTGCTGGCCGTGTCGAGTACAGAAAAACTGGCGGCGCAAACGCCGGCTGCCCAGACGAAAGCCGGTCCGCGCCCTGCAGCAGCACAGGCCGCCCCGCCGGCGAATTTGGCGCAGTTAATGAAGGGCATTTTGTATCCGGCTTCGAACGTGATCTTTTCAGCGCAGGATAAGAACCCGGCCGAAGTGGTACCGGCGAAGGAACCATCCACTGCGGCCAATCCGCTGGAGAGCGCCTATGGCAAGTGGCAAGCCGTGGAAAACGCGGGGCTGGCGATGGCTGAAGCTGCGAACCTGTTGACGATTCCCGGGCGCCAATGTGGCAATGGCCGCCCCGTTCCGATGCGCAATGCCGATTGGGCCAAATTCGTTCAGGGTGTTCGCGAAGCCGGCCTGAAAGCCTACCAGGCGGGCAAGAGTAAGGATCCGGATAAAGTTTTGGACGCAGCCGATGCAGTGGCCACGGCCTGCGCCAACTGCCACGACAAGTACCGCGAAAAGCCCGAACGCTGCATGTAGTGTGGTTCCGTTTTAGTCTGGCTCACTTTTGTTCCACCTTCCACAAAAGCTGCCGCAGAATTCCGAGCCAGACTTCGGAATCGTGCGCGTTTAAATCCATGCGGCGGATCAGGCGGCGGATTTTCATTTGCGTGGACCCCTGCACGCGGGGATGCACGTAGCCCGAGAGTTCCAGCGCCTTTTCCAGTATGGATGTGAGGCGCTCCACTTGGGCAGCGGTGGCGGGGCGCTTGGCTTCCGCAACAATTTTGGCGGTTACCGGATTGCGAATGATCTCATACAAACACACAGCCACAGCTTGACCTAAGTTCATCGATGGGTGTTCTTCGCGCGAAGGAATGCGCATCAACCAATGGCAGTGCGCCATATCTTCGTTCGACAGGCCGAACTTTTCCGAACCAAACAGCAACGCTACGGGCGCGGCGCTTAACTTTTTGGCGATCACCTTGCCGCCGTATTCCAGACGCCGCAAAGGATGTTCCAGGGCGCGGTTGCTGATGGAAGTGGTACCCACCACCAGGCCGCAGTCGGCCACGGCTTCAGCGATGGTGCCGAAGACCTGGGCGTTTTCCATGACAACATGAGCCTTCACGGCGGAGCGCGCCTCGCGGAACGCGACATCGTAGGGGTTCACCAGACGCAGGTCCAGGAAACCGAAATTGCTGATGGCGCGAGCCGCGGCGCCAATGTTTAAAGGGTTGCGCGGGGAAACCAAAACAATGCGAAGCGGATTCACGGAGTTTGCGCGGGAGCCTGATAGGCCGCTCGATCTTCGCCCTGTAAGGCGCGGTGCACGGCATCGAGCACACCGTTGATGAAGGCCACCGATTCGTCGCCGGAAAACTGGCGCGCCAGTTCCAGCGCTTCGTCAATCACGATGGGGCGCGGAGTCTTGGTGTGCAGCATTTCATATACGGCCAGACGCAGAATGTTGCGGTCCACCACCGCCATGCGCTCTATGCGCCAGTGGGCGCTTTTTGCGCTGATCAATTGATCAATCGCCGCGCAGTGTTCCACAGTACCGTGAACTAGTGTTTCCATGAATTCGTCGTTTTCCAGACGATGAATGGCTACCCGTTCCGCGGCTTGCGGGTCGTCTTCCTCGGTACCCAAAGTGTCGTAGAAGGATTCCAGAGCGGCTTCAATGGCCTGTTTGCGCTGATCCCATAAAAACAGAATCTGCAATGCGCGTTGGCGGGATCGATGGCGTGCGGGCATGATCTTTAATTCACCTGACCTAGTTCACTTTTCGGGGATCGGGAGGAAAGCGCGCCATCTCAATGGCGGTCATCGCCGCGTCGAAACCTTTATTACCCAAGCCTGTGCTGCCCGCACTGCCGCCGGCGCGGGCCTCGGCCTGCTCCCTATTATCGGTGGTGAGCACGCCAAAAATCACTGGCACGCCCGTCTCAAGCGAGACCTGCATCAAGCCGCGGGCGGTTTCCCCGGCCACATAATCAAAATGCGGGGTATCGCCGCGCACTACCGCCCCCAATGCGATGATTGCACTGAAGCCGCCTTGTTTGGCTAATTTCTTAGCGGCGAAGGGCAACTCAAATGCGCCGGGCACGTAAAAGATTCGTTGGCTTTCCGCGTGCGCTTTGCTCAAAGCCTCCCGCGCACCGGCGAGCAACTTATCGGTGATGTCCCGATTAAAACGTGCGACGACGATAGCGAAGTGGAGGCCCCGCGCATCCAGATCGTTCCAAGTGAGTGAATCGGTGGACATGTTTAAAACAATATGACGAAAGCTTGGGGAAATCGGGGCTCGCAATTCATGATAGCGCAGCGGCGCGGCAGTGGCCGCCCCGCTTCCGAACAGTATTGGCGAAAAGCATTTTTGCGAAACGAAGCCAATTTGTGTTGGTGAGGGCGAGGCGGGATACGTTGTGGCCGGGTTGGAATGCATCACCATTAACTGTAGGGTGGGGGACGGATTTTTAAAAGCGTGCCGTTTGGGATGTGAAGTGATTCAAAAGGCAGAGACTGTTATTGTGCGGTGAGGTGTGAAGGCAGGGGAGTGGGGCGTTTTCAGGCGAAGGGCGAAGAAATGGCGCAAAACATAAATCGACAAAATGTTTGGCCGGTCCGGACGGGATTTGCAGGCGTTTTGAGTTCGGGCAGATCGGCTAAAACACCGCCAGCGGATTCACCGGGGAGCCGGTGCCGTTCGGGATGGGCATGGGGGCGACGGTGAACATGAATTCCCAACGTTTGCGGGCGGCGGCGGCTTGGCTGAGCGCTTCGAGGTCGGATCGGTCGACGATGTGGACGCCGAGGATTTCCAGCACAAAGTTGTGCAGGGCGCTGCGGTTCAAATCGCCGGGAGGCTGCGGAAGATAGCCAGGAGTTTCCCAAACCAAAAGCGCGATGTCGCGTTTTTTCATCCAAGGGATGACGGAATTGTCGAAACCCGCCGCTTCATCTCCCGCCTGCGGGCCGAGTTTGGCGCGGCGGGCCCATTTGCCCCAGCGCATAATCATGGCGTCGCCAGGACCGGCTTTTGCGCCGGAGAGTTTTTCCCAGGCTTCTAAATCTTCGGGAAAAATGCGGGTGCCGGGTTCCAGATACGGCACGCCTTTCAGCTTGGGCATATCGTACAAAACGCCACGCGTGAGGATGCCATTCTTCATGGTCATGATGTTCTGTTGCGTTGCGCCACTTTCTTTCGTGACGGTGGCGCGCGCGTTGCCATTCCACATTTTGCCAGCGAAAAACACGTGCGCGAAAGAATCCAGATGGGTGGTGCCGGGGCCGTGAATACAGGGGTAGGCGATGCTATCGGTGACCGCGTCAGGCGCATCGGTGGTCAGTGCCCATTGTTGCGGGCAAGGGTTGTCGACCTCTTTCGCGAAATTGTGGTCGCGCGCTAAGGAGACCGAAAAGCCCTCTTTCGCCAAGGACACGGCCTGTTTTCGCTTGGCGGGCGTGATGAGATTGAGCGCGCCTGCGTCATCATTCTTGCCCCAACGGCCCCAGTTAGAGAGCTCGGTTTGCCAGCGTTGGTATTGGGCTTCGGTGATGAGAGGGTGGGCGTTCTGTGCATGCGCGCGCCTGGAGGAGCCGACGATCAAAGCGACGAGCAGAAGAGTAAGCGCGGCGAGTTTGTTCATGTTACGACTGTAGCTCGATGATATTTCCTTCGGGATCTCTGACGTAACACCAGGTGATTTGTGTGCCGGTAGCAGTTGTGAGCGTGACGATGTCACCCACGACGCTGCCACCCGACGCCAGCACCTGTGCGCGGGCATCTGCCACGGAATTCACAGCGAACGCGATATGGGTGAAGCCGCGCCGGTTGGCGGCTGCCGGCGAAGAATCTTCGTAACGGGAATAGCTGAATAACTCGAGCGTGGGTGCGGGATGCGATTCCGGGAATCCGGGCATTCGGAGGTGCACGCCGCGCAGCGCGGCTCCGGGAACCGCCGTTCCGGATTCCAGTGCTGGTCCGGAGAAGTCGCGTTCGGGAGGAACCCGGATGCAGCCAAAAACGCTTTCATAAAACGAGACCAATGCCCGCCAATCGCGGGCAATCAAGTTCGTGTGAAGGTAGCGGGCGTTTTGAATCATGAGCTCCGCATTACTTTCCGGGCTGCATTCTTTCTGCTTTGTAGACAGGAGCGGCGGCGGGTGACGACAAATAGTCCAACAGCGCCTTGGCGCTGGCGGGATCCTTCGCGTGGGCCGAAACAAATCCGACCAAAGATGTTGGCGGGCAAATTTCCTTGGGCAGAGGCCCGACGGCTTCGATGCCCGGTTCCTCCATCTCACTGAGGAAGGTGAGGCCAAAATCCACTTTGCCTTCGGCCACCATTTTCATGGCGGCGGCACCACCTTGTGCTGGGTTCAGGATGGGCTGCATTTGTTCCCAAATGCCCATGTTCTTGAGCATTTCGACGAAACTGACGCCGGCCGCCGCGCCACCGGCGGCATCAGGATAAGACACAGATTTGGCGGCCAGCAGCGATTTCTTCACGGCAGCGGCGGTGGAGAGGTCGGGCTTCGGCGAGCCTTTGCGGACGGCGACCCCCACCGCGACCGTGGCAAGAGGTTTGGCGCTGGCGGCGACGACATTGCCCGAGGCCAGCACTTCCGGATACGGCGGTTGAATGATGGGCACATCAAAGGCTTCACCGGCGGCGACCTGTTTTTTCGTGCCAAGGCCGGAGCCGAACGTAGGCTTTACGTGAATTCCAGTTTTTGCTTCAAAGCCGGGGATGAGGTGTTCGATTGCGGCGCGAATGCCGCCGGGAGCGACCAGGGTGACTTCCTTGGTCTGGGCGCTTACCGTGAACGCGGCGATCAATAAAGTTGCGGCGAGTTTCATGTGGACTTTATTTTACATGGAATGGCTTTGCTGCAGCTTCGCTGGGAATACAACGGTGGGCAGCGGGCATCATATCCTTAATAAAGTACTGGTTGGCGGGAGATCCTACTTTGCAAACTTCGGCGGCGGAAACCTCAGTGGTTATTGTTGGCGGTGGACAGGCGGGCCTGGAAGCGGCGGCGGCGTTGCGTTCGCAGAAGTTCGCAGGTTCGATTACGTTGATTTGCGCTGAACCGCATGCGCCGTATCAAAGGCCTCCGTTATCAAAAGATTTTTTGCTGGGCGAACACGAGGCGGACCGCTTGACATTTCGCGAGCCATCGTATTTTGACAAGCACAATATCGCACTGTTGCTGAATGCGAAGGTTGAGCGGATCGATCGAGACTCACAACGCGTGCATCTGGCCGATGGGCGCACTGTTGCCTATCATTATCTGATTTTGGCGGTGGGAGCACGTAATCGACCATTGCCCATCAAAGGGGCCGAACGGGCACTGTATTTGCGATCACTGGAAGAGGCCATCGCCTTGCGCAAACGCATTGCCAACGCGAAACACGTCGCGGTGATTGGCGGTGGCTTCATTGGGCTGGAAGTGGCGGCCGCGGCGCGGCACTACGGTAAACCGGTGACGGTGATTGAGACTTTGCCGCGGTTGATGGCGCGGGCGGTACCTGCGGTGCTGGCGGATTTCTTTTTGGATTTGCATCGCCGCAACGGCGTGGAAATTCGCATGCCCGGAGCCGCAGCGGAGATCGACGAGAACGGCGTAATGCTAACCGACGGTACGCACGTTGCGGCGGACCTTGTGGTGGCTGGCA
This sequence comes from Terriglobia bacterium, assembly GCA_025350105.1. Taxonomy (GTDB): domain Bacteria; phylum Acidobacteriota; class Terriglobia; order Bryobacterales; family Bryobacteraceae; genus Palsa-187. Next base: position 19,048 of record JANXYJ010000031.1, read on the forward strand.
TTGGGGTGATTCCGGAAACTTCGTTGGCAAAAGATGCGGGGCTGGCGCTGGGCAATGGCATTGTGGTGGATCCGTTTCTGCAAACTGGCGATCCCCGAATTTACGCCATCGGCGATTGTGCCGAGCATCCCTGTAGACACGCGCATTCCGATAGCGGCAATCGTGTGCGGCTGGAATCGGTGCAAAATGCGGTGGATCAGGCCAAATTTGTGGCGATGCGAATCGTGAAGCCCGATTCGAGTGCGCCGTATCGCGACGTACCGTGGTTTTGGACCAATCAGTTTGATGTGCGTTTTCAAATGGCGGGATTATCGGCGGGGCAGGACCAGCAGGTCGTCCGGGGAAGCATCGCCGGCGCGAAATTCTCGGTGTTTTACTTCAAAGCGGGCGAGCTGATTGCCGTTGATTCCATCAATCGTCTGGCCGATCACATGGGGGCGCGCAAGCTTTTAGCAGCGGGTACGGCGATTACGCCGGAGCAAGCGGCCGACGAAGCGCTGGACTTACGAAAGATTTAGACCGCGCGGCCGGCGTAGTTTTTGTCGTAGAACTTCTGGTATTCGCCGGAGCGGACGCGGGCGATCCATTCGGGATTGGCGCGGTACCAATCGATGGTGGCCTTCAGGCCTTCTGCAAAGGGCATGGTGGCGGTCCAGTTGGTTTCGCGCATCAGTTTTTCGCTGGAAAGAGCGTAGCGGCGGTCGTGGCCGGGGCGGTCCTTCACGGTTTGCAGCAAAGAATGCGGTTGGCCGACACTGTTCAGAATTGCTTTCACCACGTCGATATTGGGCAGCGCGCGGCTGCCGCCGACGTTGTAGATTTCGCCTTCGCGTCCGCGCAGAATCACGGCGAGAATTGCCCGGCAATGGTCGTCCACATAAAGCCAGTCGCGCACCTGCATGCCGTCGCCGTAGATGGGCAGCGATTTGCCTTCCAGTGCGTTGGAGATCATCAGCGGGATTAGTTTTTCCGGAAACTGATAAGGGCCGTAATTATTCGAGGCGCGGGTGACCAGCACCGGCATGTGATAAGTAACAAAATACGACAGCGCCAATAAATCCGAGCCGGCTTTTGACGCCGAATAGGGGCTGCTGGCGCGCAAAGGGTAATCTTCGGTGGCGTCGTGCGGTTCCGCAATGCTGCCGTAGACTTCGTCGGTTGAAACATGCAGGAAGCGCGGCGTTTTATGCATTCGCGCGGCTTCCAGTAGTGTAAACGTCCCGCGCAAGTTGGTTTCAAACACGGGCGCCGGCGACAAAATACTGCGGTCCACGTGCGATTCCGCCGCGAAATGGACCATGACGTCGGGCCGGAAATCGGCGACGGTCTGGTTGACCAAAGCCGCGTCGCAAATATCGCCGTGCACGAACCGGTAACGCGCATCGTTACGGACTGGCAACAGATTTTCCAGATTGCCGGCGTAAGTCAGTTTGTCGAAATTCACAACCGCCTTCACCGTTTCTGCCGGAGTTTCCAGCAAGAGCCGCCGGATGAAGGCGCTGCCAATAAAGCCCGCGCCGCCCGTCACCAGGAATTTCATTTGTGCTGCAGTTCCCAATCGTAGTTGATGGACGGTTGGTTGTAGGCGATGCGGCCTTCGTCCTTGGGATTGTAGAGCTGGTTGGTGACGTAGACCAACATCGCGGGAGTTTCGCCGATGATTTTGTAGCCGTGGCCGACGCCGGGCGGAATCAAAATCTGCCACGGCTTTAGCGCGCCGGTGTAAAGTGTGTTTTTCAGGCCGAAAGTGGGTGATTCGGGGCGGAAATCCACCAACACAACCTGGAACATGCCTTGCGCGGGAACCCAGAGATCTGTTTGAAACAAATGAAAGTGAAATGCTTTAATGGTTCCGGGATAGCTGAGCGCCGCGGAAACCTGGGTTGTGGCGGGCGGAAAATCCGCCGCCAAACCCTGCTGCAGGCGAGCCACTTCCAGAAAATAGCCGCGATCGTCCGGCCACAACTCGTACTTCTGCACACGGACGCCGACGATCAGATCGGGGCTATCGGGCGCGCGAATCACTTTGCCGATGCCCGCTTCGCATGTGGGCGTACGGATGGTGATGGTGGGTTGGACAAGGGTGCTCAAAAGGCTTTTCTACGCTCCTTTGTATAGGGTAGCGCGAAAAGCTTTTCTTACAAAGAGCTTACTCCGCGATCAGATCGATGTTTCCTACGCCGCCTTTGATATCCAAATGGACGTTGACCTTGGCATCGGCCGCCCCTTTGCTAAACCATTGCCCGTTGTGTTTTTCCAGGCCGCGCGCGCTGATGTTGCCCACTCCGCCCTTTGCGTTCGCCACGATGTTGACGTGTGCTGGCAGATAGATGGTGGCGTTGCCCACGCCGCCTTTCACTTGCACGTCGTAATCGTGTGGGGGCGTGTCATGTTGTTGAGGCGTGCCGCGCAGGTCCAGATCCAGATTGCCGACGCCCATGTGGATTTCCACGTTGCGCAACGCTAGCGTGCCCAGTTTCATGTCGACGTTCCCTGCGCCCAGATTGGTCGTCAGGTCCAGCGGGATGCCATCGCGGAGGCGCAGGGACCACTCGTAGCGGCCGGAGGTTGTAATGACATGCGGTTCCTCTATGCTCAATTCGCTGTGAAGGGCTCCGGGGGTGAAGCGAACGATGGGTTTCATCTGCGGGTCCTGGAAGGTGAAATCCGCTTCCATCAACTGGACGGCGCCGCCCTTCAGTTGAAGCTCGCCGGCGCTCATGCGCAGGTCCAGGTTGAGCCTTTCGGCCTTCGATTTCTCAAACGCGCTGAGTTCCACCGATTGCGATTCGTGTTGCAATGGCCCGAAAGAGCGGCGTTCGGCATGGCCGCAGGCGGCGGTGGCAAGCGCCGCTAGCGCGGTGAAAAACAGAAGAAATCGTGGCATCGTTTTAAAAATCGTTCCGGCGGCGTTACGACGTCTCATAGAGAGATACGCGTTGCCGGGTAAAATGTTCCGCCACAATTTACAGAAATCCAGCTTCTTCATAACGCTGGAATCCGGCGGCCACCAAGTTGGCCAATTCGGCGAATAGTGTGTCATCCGGTTGTTTGAAACTCCAGCGGGTCCGGTCATCCATATGTTTCCGCAATTTGGGGGAAATGTTTTTTAGCAGATCCGGGAATGCGTAGACGGGATAAAAATGAAACGCCACGTGGGTGCGGGTAATCAGCAGGGAAAAGGCAAGGGAGGACGCGATGCCGCCGGCATTCGCCTGCGGAATCTCCGCCGTATAGTTGCCCGCCTGATCGGTTTTGATGACCAGTCTGTCCTGAAAGGGGGTGACCAGCGCCCGTAGCGCGTTGAACGTAGCACCGAACTGCACCGCGTTTTTCGCGCTGGCTTTGGTGGACATTGAATGCTTAAACCCGGAAGTAGTCCGGGCGCCAGTTTTGAACCGACTGTTTGATGGTCTTGGCGTCCAGCTTTTCGTCGAGCGTTTTTTTGACCAGCTGCGGCAGTTCGCCGTCGGAGGCAAAACGCAATGCGATGAGTTGCGATTCGCTGAGTTCGCCGATGCGGGGGCGGGTGGCGTCTGGCAACAACTGGGCCATGCGCAGGCGTTCTTCCAGACGAATGACGCGGTCCTGCACCTTGATTGAATACAGGCGCACTTTGAACATGAGGACCAGGGCCCAGATGACGCCGACCACGCGGACGATGCCCATGAAGCTGAAATCGCGAATCAGCGCATAGATGCTGGCACCCAATAGAAACAGTCCGACGATGAACAGGAACCCGTGGAACATGGGATCGATGCGGGCGTGGTTCTTCAGATTTTGTTCTTCGGCCATGGAAAAACTCCTTCAGCATAGAACATAACATGGTTAAAATAGATCACCAGCTAAAACATATCGCTACGCGGACGTTTCAGGAGGTTAAGATGAAAGCAGACCTATGCGCCTGCCGCCTGAGAACTTGTGGAGCGAAATCGCGGAGCTGTACCGGCGCGACCTGACGCGAATGGCGCAGGAGGTGGCTGCCTTTCCCGACGATGAGGCTTTATGGCGGGTGATGCCTGGGGTGACCAATTCCGCTGGCAATCTGGTTTTGCATCTGGAGGGGAATTTGCGCGAATATCTGGGCCGCCAGTTGGCGGGCGTCGATTACGCGCGCAATCGCAAGCAGGAGTTTTCGCAACGGGGCTTATCCGGCGCGGAGCTATCTGCGCGGATTGATGCGCTGAAACAAACCATACCGGCGATCGTAGAGGCTTTGCCGCCGGAAGACTTCGCGAAGCTCTATCCGCAAAACGTCTTCGGTAAGCCGATCACGACCGGCCAGTTTGTGATTCATCTGCATGGGCATTTTAGCTGGCATTTGGGGCAGATTGACTATCTACGCCGCGTCCTGACGGAGGGCGGGGCGCTGGATCTCGCTCAACTTTAAAGCAGATTTTCGGCGAAAGGCGGCCAGCCCTACCAGCAATAGCAGAGCCGCGCTGACCGCGAACACGCCGCGTATGCCGATGTGGGTTGCCAGGATTCCGGCGAACAACATGGCGGCCAACTGCGCGAGTGAGGCCAATGATGACGCCGCGCCAGCCACGCGCCCGCGAAATTCCACGGGCGTTTTGGTTTGCAGAATCACGGTGGAGACCACCACCACCAGCGATACGCCCAGCCCGATGCCTAATGCGCCGAGCGAAGCAATTGCACGTTGCGGCAGAGCGCCCATCAGCAAGATCGAAAGTCCCACGAAGGTGATGCCGGCGCTGATTAATTGGTTGGGCTCTCTCTGCGCCAATTGCGGACTCCAGGCCAGGGCGAGCGACCCCAGCAGCGTGCCGATTCCAATCAATGAGGCGATCCACCCCAGTGTTCCGGCTTGAGCGTGCAGTACGTCGCGAACGTAAAGCGAGGCCAACGCGCCGAAGCAGCCGGCAGCAAAAGTTCCCGCCGCCAGCGCCATGGCGACGAAAGAAATTTCGCCATCGGTACAAAGAAAGCGCACTCCCGCAGTGAGTTCGCCAGCGATGGTGCGCACGCTTTTTGAACGATTGGGCAGCTGCGGAATGCGCAGGGTGGCGACCATCATCGCCGAAAACAGAAAACTCAAACTATCGGCCCAGAAACAAGCACGATCACCAAACGCCGCGGCCAAGGCTGCCGCCACGGCCGGGCTGGCGATGCGCACAATCTGCATGGTCTGCTGCATTTGCGACGCCGCGCGCATCAGTTGTTCGCGGGGAATCAACGCGGGCATGGCGATCGACCGCGCCGGTGAAAAGAAGCTGGACGCGCAACTTACCGCAAAGGAAATGGCATAAATTTGCGGAAGATTCACGGCCAGCCCAAGGAGAAAAATTAACCCCGCGCGGATCAGATCACTGGCTATCATCGTCCAGCGTGGATTCGAGCGATCGGCAAAAACGCCCGCGATGGGCCCTAAAATAACGCTGGGTAAGGCCGAAGCAATGAATACGCCCGCCATGTCCGCAGGCGAACCGTGCATGCGGAACACCACAGCCACCTGTACCGCAAAGACCGCGATGAAATCGCCCAGCATGCTGACGGCTTGGGCCAGCCAAAGGCGGGCGAAGGGGCTACAGCGGAAAACGTTCACGCGAGAAAGATAACGCCGCAGGGGTTCGGACACAGGGCACCTGGGTGCCTATCGTGTGAAAAGCAAAACCCGTTCAGGCCTTTTCGCGGGCAATTCCGCGCTTACTGGCACGGATGAAACTGACCAAGTGGTGGGTATATTCCGTAGGCACTTCGCTTACGATCCGTGTGAGCGCGTCTTCCAAATGCAAATGGGAACGGTAGAGTAGCTTATACGCGGTTTTCAGGGCTTGGATATCGGCGCGGCTGACCCCAGCGCGTTTCAAGCCGACCAGGTTCAAGCCCATCGGCGTGACGTACAAACCGGCGTAGAGAAAATACGGCGGCACGTCAACGTTCACGCGCGTTCCTCCGCCGATCATCGCCAATCGCCCGACACGGCAATGCTGGTGAATTGCCAGGCTACCCGAAACAAACGCCTGGTCTTCCACCTCCACGTAACCGGCGATCAGCGCGCAACTGGCAATCACGGTTTGATTGCCGATGTTCGCGTTATGGGCGATGTGGC